>JALSRG010000102.1 GCA_026984915.1 Marinosulfonomonas sp.
ACCCACCACGCCAGAACCGCGCCCAGCATGAAGAATTCGCCATGCGCCACGTTGACCACGCGCATCACGCCGAACACCAGCGACAGGCCCAGGGCCGTCAGGGTCAGGACAGAGGCCTGCACCAGACCTTCGAGCATGGCAAGCATGAGGTGGGGGCCGAATTCCATTTAGTGATCACTGATTATTGTTTGGAGAGTGAGGCCCCGGATCATATCCGGGGCAGCGCAGGTCAGAAAGATTGCGTGGTATAATCCACCTCGTCCGGATAGAAACCATCCTCGAGCGATGTGGTGTGTTGCACCACCAGCTTGCCGCCCTCGACCTTGGAAATATACTGCGGGCCGAACACCTGATGGGTCTTGCCGTTGAACAGCTTGGCGCCTTGCGGGTGTTCGTTGCTCTCGGGCATATCGGTGATCGCCTCGACCGCCTCGATCAGTTTGGTGCGGTCCTCGGGTCCTTTGTAACCCGCCGCTTCCATGCCCTGCTTGATCACATAGAGGGTTTCCCAGCAACCGAACATATGGGCATAGGTGGAAATATCCTTGGGATCATCCACCGAGGCACCGTTTTCATCCACGCCGACCTGGGCGCGGTAGAATTTGTCATATTCGGTCTGATCAGGTTGCGCATAGCGCGGCATGCCTTCCCAGAAATGGGTGCCTTCCAGAAATTCCAGCCCCGGCGTATTCAGGTCAACAGCTTCGAGCGAGTCGATAAAGCCAAAGATTTGCGGTGCCGAGGGGCCGAAAAACTCGCCCATTTCCTTGACAAAGGTCAAAACCGACGGGCCGACCATGACGTGATAGATCACCTCGGTTTCGCGCGGGATCTGCGGGAAATACTTGGTGAAGGATGTTTCGGTCGGCGGGATCGCCAGTTTGGCGACCACTTCGCCGCCCTGTTTTTCAATCGCCGCGCTAAAGAAATCGCGGTGGTTATGGCCGAATGCGAAATCAGGGAAGATCATCGTCACCTTTTTCCCCAGATTGCTGGCAACAAACGGCGCCATCGCCTGCACCTGGCTTTTCACATCGGTGATGCCCGGTTGCAGGGTATAGCGGTTCAACATGCCGCTGGCCACATGGTGCCCCTCGGACACAACGAAATAAGGCATCTTCAGTTCCGCCGCACGTGGGGCAGAACCGATCACCACATGGGAAAACAGCGTGCCATAAGCGATGTCGCAGCCATGCTGGTTGGCGAATTTTTCCAGCACCTCGGCACCGCGTTTGGGATCGGTGCCGTCATCCTCGGCCACGATTTCAACCGGGCGGCCATTGATGCCGCCGGCGTCATTGATCACCTTTGTTGCGGCCATGGTGGTGCGTTCATACCAGCGGCCATAGGCGGCACCAATGCCGGTGCGATGCACCTGAAAGCCGATCTTGATCGGCGCATCCGAACCGGCATAGGCATATTTTGCAAAGTTTGGCAGCGCCGAGGCCGCCCCAGCAGCCGCCACACCCTTCAGAAGGTTCCGGCGGGTCGCAAATGTCTTTTTTGTCATTGTTTCATCTCCCTAATGTTGGTCCGGCGGGCCATATATCCCGGCCTTCTGTTTTTTCTTTGCAGGATTGGTTGCTTGGCAACAATTGTCCACCCAAAACTAACCCGGAACCGACGCAAACTAATTAGCATACAAATGACCAAACGCGAGCCTGTCAAGAATTTTGCACGACGACAACGCGAAACGGCTCCTAAATATGATACCCCAGAGCTTGCGGAAGCCAGAGAGCGATCTGCGGAAAGACGATCACCAGAACAATCGCAAGGATCATGGCTGCCACCGGCCAGATCACCCACCGGATCGTGTCTTCAATCTGCACATCGGCGATTTTCACCGTCACCATCAGGTTGACGGCAACCGGCGGGGTAAACTGCCCGACCGCCACGTTCATGGCCATCAGAACACCAAACCAGACCTGATTCCAGCCAAAGCTGGCCATGATCGGCATCAAAAGCGGCAGGGAGATCAGATAGATCGAAACCCCGTCCAGCACCATTCCGGCCAGCAGCAGGATGGCCATGACCATGGCCAGAACGATGCCAGAGGTATCGGATATCTCCAGAATGCCCCTGGCAGCCGCATCAAAAGCCCCAAGCGTCGATCCGGCCCAGGCAAATATGCCCGCCAGCGAGATGATGATCATCACCACCGCTGAAACCTGGGCCGAATCCGCCAGAACCCGGTAAATATCGCGCAGGGACATCGACCGGTGCAGAAACAGCCCGACAATCAGTCCGTAAAAGACGGCAACAACCGCAGCCTCGGTTGGGGTGAACAGGCCACTGCGCAATCCACCCAGAATGATGACCGGGGCAAACAGCCCGGGCAGCGCCTGAACAAAGCTTTTGCCCAGTGGCGGGCGTTCACCACCTTCCGAGACGCCAAAACCGTGCCGCCAACTCAGCCACAGGGCGGGCGCCGCTATGGCCAGCCCGGCAAGCAGGCCGGGAAACAGCCCCGCGGCAAACAAGGCGCGCAGATCAACACCCGGCACCATGATCGAATAGATGATCAGCGCAATCGACGGCGGAATGAGAATGGCGGTCGAGGCCGAGGCCGCGATGATGCTGGCGGAAAAGGCCCGCGGATAGCCTTCGCGCATCATGCTGGGGATCATCACCGTGGCCACGGCCGCCGCGTCGGCAGGGCCCGAGCCGGACATCCCCCCCATCACAAGGCTGACCAGCACCGCCACCAGGGCCAGCCCGCCCCTTTTCGGGCCAACGATGGCCTTGGCCAGTTGTACCAATCGTTCAGCGACACCGGATCGCTCAAAAATCATGCCGGTCAGAATGAACAGCGGAATGGCAATCAGCGGGTATTTTGCGATGCTCGAATAGGCAATGGTGCTGATATTGGCGACGGCCGCCATATCCAGGCCAAAATATATGGCCATCACCCCGGACAGCCCCAGCGCGACAGAAATCGGCGTGCCGGCAATCAGCAGAATGATAAAAACACCCAGCAAGATCAGATTGGCGGTCATGCCCGCCCCCGAACAACGCGCCAGATCTGTTGCAAAACGCGAAACAGCACCACCGCAGAAAGGATCGGCAACCAGACAGTATAGATCCACGAAGGGTAACCAAGACCCGGCGAGGTCTCTTCAAAGATGTATTCATCATAGGCCAGTTCGGCGCCGTAATAGACCAGCAGCGAAAACATCAGAACCGAGGCCAACAGCGCAATGAACCGGCTGACAAACCGCCCCTTTCGGCCTAAGCGATTGGAAAAAAAGTTGATCTGTATATGGTCATTTGTGGCATAGGCCAATGCGCATCCGACAAAGGTAACCACCACCAGCAGAAAGACCGAATATTCCTCGGTAAAGGCAAAAGAAACATCCGTCGCATAGCGCACCACGACATTGGCAAAACTGATCAGGGCAATCAGCCCCATGGCCAGGGCTCCGATCACCTCTTCCGGGTGAAAGGGCCTGTGCTTCGGGTCGTCCTTGTCCTGATCCGGGGCTTTTTTCATAGGATTTCCTGTGTGGTTCGGGCCAAAGGGTTTTCGGCCCGAACCTGTTCACACCTCAACGGTTGGCGACGCTTTCTTCGGCCTTTTTCACCAGATCCGCACCGATTTTTCCGGTCCAGTCGGCATAGACACCGCGCGTTGCATCGACAAACTGCTGGCGTTCCGCATCCGTTAGCCGGGTCACGGTGACACCCAGCCCCTCAACCGTTTCTATCAGCGACGGATCATCCTTTGTCACACCTTTGCGCGCTTCGGCAACGCCCAGCGCCCCGGCCTCGATTGCGGCCTGGCGCACGATCTCCTGATCTTCCGGCGTGAACGATTCCCAGACATCCTTGTTGACCCCAAAGATAAGCGGATCCGCCACATAGCCCCAGAGGGTAACGTATTTCTGCCCGACCAGATGCATCTTGGCGATCGAGAAAATCGTCAGCGGGTTTTCCTGCCCGTCCACCGCACCGGTGGTCAGGGCCGGTTTGGCATCGGCCCAGCTCATCTGCGCCGGATTGGCCCCCATGGCGGAAAAAATGTCATTGAACAGTGGTGAGCCAACCACCCGCATTTTCAGCCCCTTCAGGTCGGCGGGTGTGTGAATTTCATGCTTGGAGTTCGAAACCTCGCGAAAACCGTTCTCGGCCCAGGCCAGCGGCTCGACACCCTTGCTGCGGATTATGGCAAACAGATCTTCCCCGACCGGCCCCTGGGTCAGGGCGTCAATTGCCTTGTAATCCGGCATCAGGAACGGCATGGCAAAGATATTCAGCTCTTTTATCTGCGGTGACCAGTTGATGGTCGAACTGACGGCCATATCAATTGCACCACGGCGCAGGGCGGTGAATTCCTTGGTCTGCTCTCCCGCGACCAGCTGCGCGCCGGGATAGGTTTTCATGTTGATGCGACCATTCGTGCGTTCGCGCACCAGCTCTACCCATTTGTCTGCGGCAATGCCCCAGGGGAACGGCGCCGGCACAACCGTGGACACCTTGTATTCAGCCTTGTAATCCTGCGCAATCGCAGGGCTGAACGCCACCAGGCCGGCCAGAGCGGCCACGGCAAAATTCATCAGTTTCATCTTCTTTCCTCCCGTTTTCGGACCGCGTCAGGCAACGCGGTCGCCTTTTTTGACCTTGACGGTCCTGTTATCCACCGCCGGCAGCATCCGGCCGGGGTCTCTTGTCACCATAACGTCTATGATGCTTGGTCTGTTTGTTTCTGCAAAAGCTGCCTGCAGTGCCGGACCCAGTTGTTCCGGGCTCTCGACACGCAAGCCATGGCAACCCATGGCCTCGGCCACGCGAGCATAATTTGTTTCCGACAACTCGGATGATTGGTAAGCCCCCGCGCCATACATCAGATGTTGCAAAGCCCGGACATATCCCGAGGCCGCATTGTTGACGACGATGATATTGATGCCCAGTTTCATCCGCCGTGCGGTTTCCAGATCACCCAGCACCATGTTGAAGCCGCCGTCTCCGGTCAGGCCCACCACAACAGCATCCGGGGCCGCCAACTGCGCCCCGATAGCGCCGGGCAGGCCATAACCGATCGAGGCAAAGCCGCGATCGGGAACAAACTGCCGCCCTGCCCTTTTGCTGTCAAACAACAGTCCGCCCCAATGGGCAGCAAATCCGCCATCGGCAACCAGATAGCCGTCGGCCGGCAACAGCCGGTTCAGGTCTGTGATCAGACGCGCCATATGCACCGGGCTTTCGTCGGAATTCAGCTTTGCCGAAACATCGGCGCGCCATTCCTTCATTCGTTGCGGGATTTCCTGCGCATAGGCCTTGCGGGCGACCCTTTGCGCCGTTGCCGTTGGCTCCAGATGCGTCAGCAGGTCTTGCAGCCCTGCCTTGGCGTCGCCCCACAGCTTTATGTGCGGCTGATAGGTTCGCCCCATTTCCTCGGCCACATTGTCAAGATGGATGACCGTCTGCTCCGGCGCCGGAATGCTATAGCGCTTGGTCGCGATTTCCCCCAGTTTGCAGCCGACAACCAACAGGCAATCGCTTTCCTCGATCAGCTTGTTGGCAATGCGATCGTATCTGCCAAACAGCCCGGCGTTCAGCGGATCCGTGCAGGCAATCGCCCCTTTCCCGGTCAGCGTATGCGCCACCGGAATCGAACAGGCCGAGGCCAGATCAGCGAGCGCCTGCCAGGCCTGCGACAGATGTATTCCCCCGCCACACAGGACCATCGGCCGTTTCGCACCGGCGATCAGACCGGCCGCCTTTGCGCAGGGCCCCGCCTCTGGCCGGCAGCGCAGGGCGGGGATGCCACAATGGGCCGGATCGGCGCTGAAACTGTCGGCCGGAAAACTGTACACCCCGTGGGCGATATCTTCGGGCACATCAACAATCACAGGGCCGGGGCGGCCAGAGGTCGCCACCGAAAAGGCACGCGACAGGATTTCGGGTATGCGCTGGATCGACTCGATCCGTAACAGTTCCTTGCAGGCCGGCCGCAGGATCGATACCTGGTCGGTTTCCTGTGTCATGTTCTTGCCGGCATGGTCCCGGTGGGCGTCGCCAATGATGACAACCAGCGGAGAACCGGCATTCAGCGCCTCGATCAACCCGGTCACAAGATTTGTCGCCCCCGGCCCCAGCGTTGCGTCAACCAGACCAACACGGTTGGACACCTTGGCATAGGCGTCCGCCGCAAAGACGGCGCAACGTTCGTCGTTGATCAGATTGTGGTTCAGCCGCAACCGGCGCGCCGCATCATAAAACGGCAACAATTGAAACCCGCCCATGCCAAACATCGGTCCCGCCCCATGCGCCTGCAACATGCGCACCAGCGCCTCGCCGCCAGTCATTTCCATCACGTCTGAATCCTGCGTTGTCATGCGGTTGTCTTTCCCAGGGTTTCGCGGGCAGCTTGCGCAATCATTTCGGTTGTGACACGCATCCTGTCTTCCAGATTGGGGGCATAGGCGATCAACCCGCGCGGCGCCCCCAGCCGCCGCACCGGCCCTTGCAATGCCGCTCCGGCATGTTCGGCGACGGTGGCAACAACTTCGGCGCCGAATCCGGCCACTGCAACCGATTCATGCGCCACAACCAGATGACCGGTCTTGCGCACACTGTTCAGCACCGTTTCCTTGTCCCAAGGCCAAAGGCTGCGCAGGTCAACCACTTCGGCATCTATCCCGTCGGCGGCCAGCAAGCTGGCGGCATCCTGCGCCAGATTGGCCGTGTTGGACCAACTGACAATGCTGACATCACCGCCCTTGCGGCGAACCCGTGCCTTGCCAAACTCTACCGTCTCGGCAAAATCCACATTTCCTTCCAGCGCCCAGATGTTCTTGTGTTCCATGAACACCACCGGATCGTCACACTCGATTGCCGCGCGCAGCATCGAAAACGTATCCTGCGGCGTGCTCGGACAGGCAACCACAAGGCCGGGAACATGCGCATACCAGCTTTCCAGCGACTGCGAATGCTGCGCGGCCGAGGATCGCCACATGCCGATCGGTTTGCGCACAACCAGCGGCACCCGCATCTGTCCGCCAAACATGAACCGGGCCTTGGCAATCTGGTTGACCAACTCATCCGTGGCGCAAAGGGCGAAATCGGAAAACCGCATTTCAACAATGGGGCGTGTTCCAACCATGGCGGCGCCCAAGGCCGCGCCCATGATGCCGGCCTCGGAAATCGGGGCGTCGGAAATGCGGGCCGCGCCAAATTCCTCGCGCAGGCCCTTGTACTGGCCAAAAACCCCGCCCCGGCCCAGATCCTCGCCCACGCACCACACCGTCGGATCTGCCTGCATCGCCAGCCTGACCGCCGCGCGGCCCGCTTCCATATAGGTCATGACCGGCATCAGAAAGGCTCCTTTGCCGGGCTGCCGATATCCTGAACATCGTCAAAGGCGCTCGCATCATCGGGAAAGCCCGTAGCGGCGGCCTCTGCCAGAACCTCGGTCATCTCCTGTTGTGCCGACTGGTGGAGTTTTTCAAAGATTTGACCCGCCACGCCGCGCTCCTTCAGGGCCTGCTGTTGCCGGCTGATCGGGTCGTTTTCTCTCTCTTGTGCTGCGGATTCACCTTCGGGGCGGTAGGCCGCCGGATCAAAGGACGTATGCCCGGTGCGCCTGTAGGTTTTTGCGTGCAGCAATTCCGGCCCACCTCCGGCCCGCAACCGGGTGATGATTTCTTGTGATACAGCCGCCACCGCCTCGACATCATTGCCGTCCACTTCGCTGGCCCGCAAGCCCAGCGATTTTGCCCGTGCGACCGGGCCGTCCCCGCCGGTCATGGTTTGTGTTCTGGTGGTCGCGGAATACTGGTTATCCTCGCAGACAAACAAAATCGGCAGGTCAAACACCGCCGCCCAGTTCAACCCTTCCAGAAACGGGCCGCGGTTGATGGCGCCATCGCCGAATATATCTACCACGATCCGGTCGTCTCCCAACAGTCTGATCCCGTGCGCAGCCCCCGCCGCTATGCTGATATTGGCACCAACCACACCATTGGCGCCCAGCATGCCAACACCAAAATCCGCGATATGCATGGAACCGCCCTTGCCGCCGCAACACCCCCCTTGGCGCCCGAGAAGCTCGCGCATCATCGCCAGCGAGGACGACCCCTTGGCAAGCGTATGCCCATGTCCCCGGTGGGTCGACAGCAGAATGTCGCTTTCCCTGAGATGGGTCATGACCCCGGCGGCAACCGCCTCCTGTCCGATCGACGGGTGAATGGCCCCCAGAACCAGCTTGTCGCGCTCCGCCGCCAGACAGGCCTGTTCTTCAAAGGCGCGGATACGCTCCATCATCTCCAGCAAGGCAAGACTGTGCTCCAGATTATCGTACCTGTTGCTCATGCCGGCGTTCCAATGCCCATTTCATCCAGCTTTTCCGCCAATTGAACGGCCTCGTCCCTGAGCGCCGGAAGCAACAGCGACTGCACACGCTCTGTCCCCATCCTTTCCCCGATCGCCCCAATGGCAAAGGCCGCGACGGGGCGACCGTTTGGCGCGAGAACCGGAACGGCGACAGCACTCATCCCCGGAACAACCCGGCCATCGTTGATGGCGTAACCGTTTTCGGGAAAGGCGGCACATTGCGCTTCCAGAAATGCCGCGGTGAAACCATATTCCGACAACCAGCTTTGATTGACCCTGTTCACAGCCGCCCTTTCGCTGCGCGAAAGCGAACAATAGAGCGCCAGCGCCCCCCCGCCGACCCCCAAGGGCCGTCTGTCACCAACGTCCAGTGTCAGAGTCTGTATCGGAAAGCTTCCCAGTTTGCGCGCTACGCAAACCGATGCCGCCCCTTCCGGAACGGACAGAAAAACCGTATCCTGAGACAGTTCAGCCAGACGGCCCATCGCCCGATCCGCCAGGGCGGCAATGCTTGTCCGGCCAGCCGACTGGGCAATTCCCATAAATTTCAGCCCGATCCGATAGCGGCAGTTTTGCGGATCCTGCACCACGTAATGCACATCCTGCAAAGACGCGAGAATCCGAAATGTCGTGGTTTTGGAGAACTTCGTTCGCGCGACAATATCCCCGAGCGAGGCCCCTTCCGGCATGGAAGCCAAGGCATCCAGCACCCTGGCGGCGCGGGCGATAGAGCCTTTGGCAACAGGATGGGCCGTCATGTTTTCCCCCGGGATCTGTTCCGATAAACGGAATGATTCATGCTGATATTAAGAACAGGTTGCGCGTTTCTGTCAAGGCAACTACCAATATGCCATGCAGCATGACCCGATATTGCTGGGCTCGATCACCGACGCAACCGACGCGGTTCGCGGCCATGTCGTTGTCAGTGGCTCACACGGTGGCCTTTACCCTGCCGCCGTGGCATCGCAGGTCTTGCCACGGGGCGTTTTCTTCCACGATGCCGGCATCGGCCTTGAGCAGGCCGGGATTGCCGGGGTCATGGCGCTTGACAGGGTTGCATTGGCTGCCGTGGCGGTTGACGGCAAAAGCTGCACAATCGGATCGGCTGGTGAAATGTTGCAAAGGGGCCGTGTCAGCCACCCGAACCAGACAGCCCTGCACCAGGGGGTCCGGCCCGGAATGGCCGTGGCGCAGGCCGCGCAGGCCCTGGCGAATGCGCCCCTGCCAAAGACCACCCTGCCCCCGGTTGCAGAATTGCGCAAAACGGTCAGAATCGCGGCTGGAAGAGATGTGGAACTGCTCGACTCGGCTTCGCTGGTCAACACGCGGGACGCGGGCAAAATCGTCATTACCGGATCACACGGTGGGCTGATCGGCGGCAACCCGGCCCGCGCCCTGAAAGCAAAAGCCCGGATCGCCTGTTTCAACGACGCGGGGTTCACACCCGCCGATATTGCCAAATCCCGGCTACCCGCTCTTGACAGGGCCGGGGTCGCCGCCGTGCTGATTTCCTGCGAAACAGCGCGCATTGGTGATGCGCTTTCCAGTCTTGAAACCGGACAAATCAGTTTTGCCAATGCATTGGCTGAACAGCTTGGCGCAAAAACCGGTCTGCACCTTAAGACATGGCTGGAAATGCTGCCGGACTAGGTCGCATTCACCGCTTGGCGCCGGCGCAGCCCCTGGGGGTGTGTTTCCGTCTTATACCGCCTCATCCTCAAGATGCAGCTTCATTTCCAGCAAGACATGCTGGATCGCCAGTGTTTCCCGCAAGAGCCGCTTGGCCTCGTTCACCGTGATGATTCCATCTTCAATGGACTGGCTGTATTCGGCCATCAGCATGGCAAACCGCTGGCTCAGGGCGACCACATCGGAATTGACTCCCCCACTCTTTTCCGAATTGCGGCTTTCCTGATTGATCGAAATTGTGATCCCGCGCAATTCGGCCAGGGCGGCCGTGACATGCGGATACCGTGAGGCAGCCTCCAGGGCGGCAACCGCATCGACCGGTATGAACCGGTCAACATGTTCCGGCGCATCGGAATAATACCGGCCAAGTGTCGCCTTGGATTTTCCCGCCAGTTTGCAGGCGGCTTCAATGCCGACATCCTTTACCAAGGCCTCGGTATGTTTTTTCAGGTAACTCCTGGTACTAGACATCGCGTATCCTCTGTTTGCCCCACTTTTTCCGCCATGGGGAAATGTCTTCTCCTTTTCCCATTAATAGGATCGGAAAGATTTGTCATTTATAAAGCGACCCCGGGTTTTGGGGTCTGTGTGAGTGGTCGGCGCCCCCAGCGTCGATTTAGGTGGAGGTCTGTCGCGTCTTTTCGGGTGTGGCAGTCCAATGGAAGTGGAGCACTCCAACGCCATTGGCGGGCTCGTCGGTTTTGTAAAAGGTGCAGTGAGGTTCAATTCATCCCCAGGCTTTAGCCAGTCTTGGGCCTCACATTTCTTGTTGCCGGCGGCCCGATCTCTCTTATATGCGCCCGAATGCGCCAAATCCCTCACGGAAATGGCCGGCCTCCCCCCACTTGCTTGAACGCCGCGCCAATATTGGCATATAGGGCACATGGCCAAACTCTATTTCCACTATTCAACGATGAACGCCGGCAAATCGACGATTCTGCTGCAGGCATCCCACAACTATCATGAACGCGGTATGAAAACCTATCTTCTGACCGCACTTCTGGACAACCGGGCCGGGCGGGCACGTATTGCATCGCGGATCGGAATCGGTGCGGATGCCGACACCTTTGGGCCGGATGAGGATCTTTTCGACAAGATAGAAAAGCGCCTCGGCGCGGCACCCTGCGCCTGTGTTTTCATTGACGAGGCCCAGTTTCTGGAACCGGCCCAGGTCTGGCAACTGGCCCGCGCTGTTGATGATCTGAATGTTCCGGTCATGTGCTACGGTCTGAGGGTTGATTTCCGCGGAGAGCTTTTTCCCGGCTCGGCCGCCTTGCTGGCGCTGTCAGACGAAATGCGCGAGGTCCGCACAATCTGCCATTGCGGCAAAAAGGCCACGATGGTCGTGCGCACGGATGATTCGGGCAATGTTCTGACAGACGGGGAACAGGTGCAGATCGGCGGCAATGAAAGCTATGTCTCATTGTGTCGCCGACATTGGCGCAAAGCAATGGGCGAATCTGCTGCAACCATGTGAACCTCGGCTTTGAAAACTGCCTATGGATGAGCCCCCCAAACCTGTGCTACGAAGTGAGGGCCTAGGGGGCAGGATCTGTTCAATGGCACATACAAAACAAAGGGGAGGGAGAGAAAATGAAATTCAAACTGGGTGCATTGATTGCCGCGGTCATTATCGGGGTAAACGCCTTGTCGGCTGCCCATGCCGAAACCCGCGTCACATTCAAATCTGCCAAATCGTCATCATCCTACTATCAGATGGCCGTCCAGCTTGCCGAAGCGATCAAGCGCGGCACCAACGGTGAAATCATCGTCACTGTCGAGGAAAGCCAAGGCTCGGTCCAGAATGTCATGGAGGCGGCGAAACGGACCGGCAATTATGTTTTCACCACCCCGCCGGTTCTGGTCAAGCTGGCGCAAAAGGGCAAGGCCATGTTCAAGGACAAGACCGACCCGAAGTTTGCCGAGATCCGCGCCCTGTTCCCGATCCCCTCGCTGACCATGCATTTTGTTGTGCGCGCCGACAGCGGCATCAACAGTTTTGCCGATCTTGAGGGCAAAACCATTCTGATCGGCAAAGGCTCGTTTGGCGCCCGCGAAGGCGCGAAATATCTGAAACTGTTCGGTCTGGAAGGCAAGGTCAATCTGGCGGATGCCGAGTTGAATGCCGCCGTGGCCGCGCTGAAAAACAAGCAGATAGACGGCTTTGTCACCGCAGGGTCCTACCCGGCCCCCAATGTGATTGAGGCCGCGGCCAGCACCGGGATCAGGATCCTGTCGCTTTCCGACGCGCAAATCGCCCAGACCAAACGTACCCGCCTGGTCATCCCGGCCGGCACCTATGCCGGTGTTGATTATGATGTTGTCACCACGTCTTTGCCCGTTGTGGCCCACACCACGACCCAGATGGATGATGACACCGCCTATATGCTGACCAAAACCTACTGGCAGCAGAAAGACGCGCTTGGGGCTTCCGCCGCCTGGTGGAACGGTGTTTCCACCGACATGCTGGAAAATGTATATGGCAAGCTGCACTCCGGTGCGCTGAAATACTATGACGAAGCCGGCGTTTCCGTGCCGGATGCACTGCGTTAGACCCTGTAGCGATCCGCAAATCAGGGCAGGTTCATGATCCAGCCACAAGGTCAGAACGGGCCTGCCCGATTTGTCTGGGTTGTTCTGGGCGCCCTGTCAATCGGCTTTCACCTTTGGCTGATCTTCAGCGGGCTGGTGCCCAGCCTGGTCAGCCGCCCCCTGCATATGGCGCTGGCCTTGCCGTGGGTTTTTGTCTTCAAGGCCCGAACTCCGGCCAGCCGGTGGTCCGGCGTGGCGTTCACCGCCATCGGCCTTTTCGCGACCTTTTACATCGTGAGAAACCATTCGGATCTGTCTGATCAATATGGTTCTCTGGACGGGGCGTTTCAGCTCTGGCTGTCGCTCGCCCTGATCCTGACGGTGCTGGAAATGGCGCGCCGTGCCATTGGCTGGCCGCTGCCGCTGATCACCGCGATTGCGCTGCTCTACGGCTTTTTCGGTGGTCGTCTGTCCGGCGAATTTGCCCATCCCGGCCTGCCTGTCGACAGTTTTCTGGGCACCATGACCGTTGCCGAGGGCGGGCTTTGGGGCAGCCTGACCGGCGTATCCGTCAACATCGTGGCGATTTTCGTGATCATGGGGGCGGTGCTGAACGCGGGCGAAGCCGGTCAGGGTTTCATGAATCTGGCCACCGCCGCCGCCGGACGGCTCAAGGGGGGGGCGGCCAAGGTTTCGGTGCTGTCCTCAGCGCTTTTCGGATCCATTTCCGGCTCGGCCTCTGCCAATGTGGCCTCCACCGGTGCCATCACCCTGCCGGCGATGAAAAAACTGGGCTATCCGCCCCGGCTGGCCGGTGCTGTCGAGGCGGTGGCTTCCTCGGGTGGCCAGATCATGCCGCCCCTTATGGGGGCCGGGGCCTTTGTCATGGTCGAGCTGACCGGCACACCCTATACACATATCATGGCCGCTGCCCTTTTGCCGGCGGTGCTGTATTTCCTTACGGTCTGGGTCGGGATCAACGCCTATGCCGACCGGTTTGAATTGCGGCCCCTGCCCCAGGACCAGATGCCACCCGCCCGCATTGTACTGGTTACTTCAGCGTTTTTTGCCATCCCGTTTGCGGTGTTGCTCGAACGCATGTTTGTGGGGGGGTACACCCCGCAATATGCCGCCGCCTGGGCCATCCTGACGGCTTTTGTCCTGCTGTTTACCGATACGAAATTCAGCTTCAGCCTGCGCCGAACCTTATCGCGGCTGCAAAATGTTGCCATCTCGGCGGGCAGCCAAATCGCCACCATTGCCTCAATCATCCTTTGCGCCGGGCTGATCATCAGCGTTCTGGGGCAAACCGGGCTGGGCATCAAGATCACCTCGCTGATCCTTTCGGCTGGCAACGGGCATCTTTGGCCTGCCCTGTTGCTGACCGCCCTGGCCTGCCTCGTGCTCGGAATGGAGGTGCCGACAACTGCGGCCTATATCATCTGCGTATCGGTCGCCGGTCCCGCCCTGCAACAGCTTGGCTTGCCGCCCTTGCTGACACATCTGTTCGTGTTCTGGTTTGCATTGCTGTCCACCATCACGCCACCGGTGTGCGGCGCGGTGTTCATTGCCGCGGCAATGATCGGGGAAAACTGGCTGAAGGTTGCCCTGACGGCCATGACGCTGGGCATCGGCCTCTATGTCATCCCGCTGGGCATGATTGCCAATCCCGCCATTATCAGCCCGGTTGAAACGCCTCTGCCAGCCCTCTTTGCCTTCGGCAAAATCGGAGCCGGGCTGGCACTTGTCTCCTTCGGGCTGATTTCCCGGCGCCCGGTCTGGCAGAGGATACCGCTTGTCGCTGGCGGGTTGCTCGTCACGTTATTCGTCTTCTGACACACAACCCGCCGATAGCGGGCGAAATGCAATCAGGCCGATAACCAGCCCTCAAGTGCGGCTTCATCAGGAAGCCCGCCGGCGTGCACCAGCTTGCCGTCAATCGCGATTCCGGGGGTGGAAACCACGCCGGCCATGGCGATTTTCGCGTAATCGGTTTCCTTTTTCACATCCACATCCAGACCCAGCCGCGTTGCGGTATCCCGCACCATTTGCTCGACGGTTTCGCAACGTTTGCAACCGGGGCCATAAACAATCACTTCCTTCATGGTTCACATCCTCTTTTTTGGTACGATTCTCAATATTTTCATGCTTCACACCCACACCGGCCATTTGCCAAAGACTGCGGTTCAGCATTGGCGCCGCCGCAATCCAAAGACACCAGACGCGGTTTGTTACATCCTCAGAAAATGGCGTTGAACAGGAAACCAACCGCCAGAATACCAGCGGCAACGACGCCAACGAACACGGCAATCAGCTTCAGCTTCAGCACCTTTTTCAGGATCATCATTTCCGGAGCCGACAAGGCGATCACGCTCATCATGAAGGCCAGCACCGTGCCCAGCGCCGCCCCCTTGTCCAAAAGGGCCTCGACAATCGGAATGACACCGGCGGCATTGGTATACATCGGAATGCCCATCACCACCGCAGCCGGAACCGACCACCAGGCGCCCGATCCCATGATCCGCACCATCACGTCCTGCGGCACATATCCGTGAATGATCGCGCCCAGCGAAATGCCGGCAATGATCCAGATCCAGACCTTGCCAACGATGTCCCTGACCGACTGGATCCCATCGCGATAGCGCTCGACCATGGTCATTTTTCCGCTGGCAACATCGGGGGCAGCACCGCCAATGTGAATGTCGCGCACCCAGTCCTGCAACCAGCCCTCCAGATGGAAACGGCCGATCACCCAGCCGGCGACAATGGCAATGGCCAGGCCAAAAGCCAGATAGATCATGGCCACTTTCCACCCCACCAGCCCCCACAGCAGAACGATTGCAATCTCGTTCACCATGGGCGAGGCAATCAGAAAACTGAACGTCACCCCCAGCGGTACACCCGCCGAGACAAAACCGATGAACAGCGGCACCGCCGAGCACGAACAGAACGGCGTGACAATGCCAAGACTGGCCGCCATCACATTGCCCACACCCTCGGCCTTGCCCGACAGCAGGGCGCGGGTTTTCTCGGGGCTGAAAAAGCTGCGGACAACCCCCATCCAGAACACGATCAGCGTCAGCAGCATGATCACCTTGGGTGTGTCGTAAAAGAAAAACGCCAGCGCCTCGCCGGTGTGGCTGCTGCGCTCGACCGGCAACAATGCGGTCAGCCATTCCGAAAAGGCCGGCAGTTGTTTGTAAATCACGAACCAGACAATCGTGAAAACTACAACGCCTGCGTGCCAAGACCATGCGGGCTGCGCCCGGGGGGCTGACGGTTCATGCGTTTGCGTTGTCATGCGACATTCCTTTCAACATCTTCATTCTCAAGCGTCACCGCCTGCAACACGGCATCAAGAATTGCCCGGTGTTCGTCCGGCATGCCCGCGTTCAGCTTGTAACGCACCCACTGGGCATCGCGCCGCGATACAACCAGCCCGGCCTGACGCAAAACCCCCATATGCCGCGACATCCGTGACTGCGTTACACCCAGCCGCTCCATCAGTTCACAGACGCAGCGCTCGGTCCCGTCAGCCAGAATGGCAATCACGGCCAGACGGGTCGGCTCTGCCAGCGCTGACAAAAATTCAACTGTCATCAGATTCTCTTTCCGCTTATGCGTTTATGCGCATATACGGGTTTAAGCGCGGGAAACGGCAAATGCAACCCCCGTCAGATGCGGCCTTATTGCAGCCTAAGCAGCACTCAGGATTTCGCTTTATCCTGCGGATGTTTTCCCAGAATGATCATCCCCAACAGATCGTCGTCGGTAACTTCGGCAACATCGACCGTCCCCACCAGCTTGCCGTTTTTCATCACGCTGGCGCGGTCACACAGGTCCATGACTTCGTGGATGTCATGGCTGATCAGAAAAATGCCGATCCCCTCGGATTTCAACTGCTGGATCAGCTCTGAAACCATCTGCGTTTCATGCGGACCAAGGGCGGCCGTTGGTTCATCCATGATCAGAATGCGGGCGTTGAAATAAACCGCGCGCGCAATGGCCACAGATTGCCGCTGCCCGCCCGACAGGGCCGAAACCGGCGCCGAGAACTTCTCAAAGTTGGGGTTGAGCCGCGCCATGATCTTGCGGGCTTCCGCTTCCATGGCACCATCATCCACCAGCCCGACCGAAGTCACGATCTCACGCCCCAGAAACAGGTTCGAGGCCGCATCGAGATTGTCGGCCAGCGCCAGCGTCTGGTAGATCGTCTCGATGTTATAGGCCCTTGCGTCGCGCGGATTGCTGATATTTACCTTTTCACCGTTGATGAATATCTCGCCTTCATCGGCCTGATAAGCGCCCGACAGAACCTTGATCAGCGTGGTTTTTCCGGCACCATTGTGGCCGAGCAATCCGACAACCTCGCCGGGAAACAGATCAACCGTCACGCCGTCCACGGCCCTGACCCCGCCAAAGGCGACCGATATATCCCGCATTTCCACCAGCGGCACCTGTTGCGCCTGCGCCGTCATAACCGCTCTCCCGTTTTCTTGCGATACAGGATGTCAATCCACACCGCCAGCACCAGAACCGCCCCGACAACGATGTTCTGCAAAGGCGCGTCCACACCGACCATGGCCATGCCCGACTGCAGCGATTGCATGATAAGCGCCCCCAGAATGGCGCCGCGGATGGTCCCGAACCCGCCTGAGAGCGCCGTGCCGCCAATCACCGCGGCCGCGATCACCCGCAATTCATCCAGCGTGCCGATGTCGTTGGAATGGTTGCCCAGCCGGGCCGAGGCCACTACCGCCGAAAGCGCGGCAAGCGCGCCCATCAAGGCAAACACCTTTACCGTCAGCATCCGGGTGTTGATCCCCGACAGCTCAGCCGCATCCGGGTTCCCGCCCGTCGCAAAGATGTAGCGCCCGAACCGGGTCCGCTTGGCGATAATGGTCATGCCGATCGCAACCAGAATCAACACCAGCACCGACACCGGCAGCCCATAGGCCTCGCTGTAGCCTTCCGGCATCGTTTCCCCCCGGGCCTCGAACAACCGTTTCAGGCGCCGGACAGGTATCTGATAGGCGTTCAGACTTGCAACAAACCCCAGAATGGCGCCTGAAACAATCGCTCCCATGACTGCCTCCGCCCAGAGCGGCTTTACCGGAAACCCGTGCGCCAGCTTGTTTCGGCGCGCGTTCCAGATGCTGTATAGCGCCGCCAAAACCGCAATCGCGCCAAAGACCCAGGACCAGAACGCGCCCAATGTGCCGTTGGTTCCGCCGAACACCATGAAATTCTTGTCCAGCGGTCCGATCGTCTGGCCGCTGGTCATGTACCAGGCCACATTGCGCCAGACCAGCAGCCCGCCCAGGGTGACAATAAATGCCGGTATCGCCAGATATCCGATCAGATAGCCCTGGAACGCGCCGATCAGCCCGCCGATAACCAGCCCGGAAAAAATGGCGATCGGTGCCGTCACCGGATGATTCAGCCCCAGCCCCAGCAGATCCGGCAATATCCAGGTTTGCATCATCGCCATCGTGGCCGAACATGTCGCCAGCAACGACCCGACACTCAGGTCGATATTGCGGGTCACGATGACAAACACCATGCCCGTGGCCATAATCGCCACCGAAACCGTCTGGATGGTCAGATTGAAGACATTGCGCGGCGTCAGAAACCGCCCGCCGGTGAGCAGGTCAAACCCGATACACAGAACGACAAACGCACCGATCATACCCAACAGGCGCGTATCCAGTTCCAGTGTCTGAACAATGCTTTTGCGGGGCTGCACCGCAATCGGCGCCGAGGAAGTGTCGGTCATGCTTCGTGTCCCGGTGGATGGCTGCGCTGGTCAATCCGGATCGCCCCATCCGTCATTTTGGCGGGGCGATCCTGTCTTGCAGATTTGGATCTGGCTAATTGGACCTAGTTACAGGGGGCCGGGCCGTTGCTGACACCCTGGCAAAGGTCTTCCTTGCTGATCCAGCCCGCATCCACAACCACCGAAAGATTGTCCTTGGTGATCGGAACCGGCGCCAGGAACATCGCGGTCATTTCGGTTCCGGCGGGCGAGGTCCATGTCATCGCGCCCGGCACATCCGCGAGTTTCGTACCCCCTGCCAGAGCCACGGCAATCTCACCGGCGGCCTTGCCCAGTTCGCGCGCGTCTTTCCAGACAGAAACTGTCTGGGTGCCCTTTGCAATCCGGTTCAGGGCGGCATGGTCTCCATCCTGGCCAGACACCGGGATACCTTCCATTCCCTGCGCCGTCAGGGCGGCAATCACCCCGCCGGCCGTGCCGTCATTTGAGGCCACAACCGCATCCACCTTGTTGTCTTGTGCCGTCAGGATCTGCTCCATGTTGCGCTGGGCGTTGGCCGGTAGCCAGCCATCGGTATAAGCCTCGGCCACAATGGTGATGTCACCGGCATCAATGGCGGGTTGCAGCACTTCCTGCTGCCCGCCGCGCAGAAAATCGGCATTCGGGTCTGTTGGTGATCCCTTGATCATCACATAGTTGCCTTTCGGGGCTTCTTTCAGCACCGCACGGGCCTGCATCCGGCCCACCTCGACATTGTCAAACGTCAGGTAAAAGGCGCGCGGATCCTCGATCAGCCGGTCATACCCGACCACCGGAATACCCTCGTCGGCCGCGGCCTGAACCGCCGGTCCGATGGCCTGTGCATCCTGTGCAAGAATGATCAGCGCATCAGCGCCCTGGGCAATCAGGCTTTCCACATCCGAAAGCTGTTTTGAGGCCGAGCTTTGCGCATCCGCCGAAATATAAGTGGCCCCTGCGGCCTCAAGCGCGGCCTTGATCGCCGCTTCATCCGTTTTCCAGCGTTCTTCCTGAAAATTCGACCAACTGACCCCAACCTTGGGGCCTTCGGCAAAGGCACTTGTTGCCACGGCAGCGCCAAAAACGGCTGCGGCAAAACCAGTAATTATTTTCATGATTTCCTCCCTAGAATATCGTCCCGTCAACAGCCCCGAAGGGGATTCGCGGTAGACTGCCGCAAGTTTAGCACATATTTATTTTGGAGGTCTAATTAAATAGCGTCATCGCCTTTGCTTTCTCTGCGCAAACCGCCCCCGCAAGGGGCAGTTTCTCTTGCAGAATTATTTTAATCTGTGAAAATAGCCACAAGGAGAAGCGCGCCCATGGTTGCAGAAACACAGATTGGCCCGGTTGACCTGCGTGAAAACGGCCGCCAGCAGGTTTTGGGGGTCATTCGCAAGGCCGCCCAGATTGCCCGCATTGATATTGCCGAAAAAACCGGTGTCAGCCCGGCGACGGTTACAGCCATTACCGCAGAACTTCTCGACCAGGGGCTGATCGAGGAAATCGCTCCGGACACGCAACGCGGTGACGGGCAGCGCGGTGACGGGCGGCGCGGCCGGCCGCGCGTGGCGCTGAAAATTCGCGGCCAGGCGCATACGGTTGCCGGTATCAAGGTCTCGGGACATTCGGCAACCGTCAGTTTTCTGGATTTCGAAGGCCAGACCGTCGGGTCGTTTGAAACCCCGTTGCCAACGCCGAAAATGACCGCCGATCAAATGGTGGCCTTCGTTTGCACCACGCTGGAGAATGCCTGCCAGGAAAATGGCCTGTCGGTTGCCGATCTGTCGGGGGTCGGGCTGGGGGTTGCCGGTATCATTGATGCGCCGCGCGGTTTTGTCTACTGGTCGCCGACCCTGTCGCAACGCAATCTGAAACTGCGCGATCTGCTGGCCAAATCACTGCCGCTGCCGGTGTTCATCGACAATGACGCAAATCTCGTGGCCAAGGCAGAACAGTTGTTCGGCGAGGGCCAAAATATCAGCGACTTCATCGTCGTCACCATCGAACATGGCGTTGGCATGGGCATCGTGATTGATGGTCAGGTTTACCGCGGCACACGCGGTTGTGGTGCCGAATTCGGCCACACAAAGGTGCAGCTGAACGGTGCCCTGTGCCGCTGCGGTCAACGCGGCTGCCTTGAGGCCTATGTTGCGGATTATGCCCTGCTGCGCGAGGCCAGCACCGGCGCGGCGGGCGACAACAGCGGCCTTGACCCAAACGAGCGGCTGACTGCATTGTTCAACGCCGCAAAAGATGGTGACGAAACCGCGCGCCTGATCTTTCAGCGGGCCGGGCGGATGTTTGCCATGGGGCTGGCCAATATCGTCAATATATTCGACCCCAAGCTGATCATTCTCTCTGGTGAACGCATGCAGTTTGATTTTCTCTATGCCGACGAGGTTCTGGACAGCATCAAATCCATGGTTGTCCAGATCGATGCGCCACTGCCCGAGGTACGCATCCACAAATGGGGGGATCTGATGTGGGCCAAGGGGGCCGCTGCCTATGCCATGGAAGGTGTTTCGGAAATTGCCGTGCGGGGAATGTCTGACAATGCGGCCTAGCAAACTCATCCTTGCCATTGGCTGTCTGGCCTCGGCCGGCGCCTGGGCCGACACACCGTTTTTCAAGCCGATCTCCCTGCCCGATCACACCTATACCGGCGGCTGGGAGCATTTCGTCGGGGGCGGCGTGGCGACATTTGACTGCGACGGCGATCTGCTGCCCGAGCTTTACGTGGCCGGTGGTACATCTGCGGCCATTCTTCTGCGAAATACAACCGGCAAACCCGGCAATCCTCTTTCTTTCCGGCACGCCACACCATCCGCGCTGGCCATGACCGGCGTCATCGGGGCCTATCCGCTGGATATCGACAGCGATGGCCGGATGGATCTGGCCATTCTCAGGGTCGGAGAAAACCGGCTGATGCGCGGCGGCCCTGATTGCAGCTTTGCCCCTTTTCCCGAAACGCTCGGCTTTTCTTCGTCCGACAGATGGACAACCGCCTTTTCGGCCACATGGGAGCCGGGCCAGACCTTGCCAACCCTTGCCTTTGGCAACTACGTTGACCGGACAAACCCCAAGGGGCCATTCGGCACCTGTGACGTGAATCTTCTCTATCGCCCGTCCGGCAAACACTATGGCAGACCCCGGCTGTTGTCGCCGGGGTATTGTGCGCTCTCGATGCTGTTCAGTGACTGGGGGCGCAAGGGGCGTGCCGACCTGCGCATCAGCAATGACCGGCACTACTATGTCAAAGACGGCGAGGAACAGATGTGGGCGATGGAACATCCGCCCCGCCTCTATACAAAAGACGATGGCTGGCGCAGCTACAGCCTGTGGGGCATGGGCATTGCCAGCCGCGACATCACCGGCGACGGCCTGCCCGAGGTCTTCCTGTCCTCCATGGCCGACCAGAAACTGCAAATGCTGGCACCAACCGCCAACGGCCCCACCTTTGCCGATGTCACCTATGATTTCGGCACCACCGCCCAGCGCCCCTATACCGGCGATGACGGCCGCCCGTCGACCGGCTGGCACATTGCCTTTGGCGATGCACAGAATGACGGGCTTGATGATGTTTTCATCGCCAAGGGCAACGTGCAGGAAATGCCGGGGCTGGCGATGCGCGATCCGAACAACCTGCTGGTGCAGCAGGCCAACGGCCGTTTTTCCGAGGCCGGGCTTGAGGCAGGCCTGGCGGACATGGAGCGCGGGCGCGGTGCAGCTTTCGAGGATCTGAACCTCGACGGCAAGGCCGACATCGTCGTGGTTAATCGCGCGGCCCCGATGCGGGTCTACGAAAACCAGACCGTCACCACCGGCAACTGGCTGTTGCTCGACATCCGGCAACCCGCGCCGAACATCAATGCCGTTGGCGCCTGGCTGGAAATCGCTGATGGCGCACGGCGCCTGTCGCGTGAAATAACGGTTGGTGGCGGACACGCCAGCGGCGCGGCCAGCTTGCAACACTTTGGCCTGGGTCAGGTCAAGACCGTGAAACTGCGTGTCATCTGGCCGGATCACACAGTCAGTGACTGGGTGACGGTCAAACCAAACCAGATGCTGCGGCTGATGCGCCAGAACAACAAGCTGTCCGTATCTCCGCTGTAGGGCGCAGCCTTGGCAGGGTCAGTTGCTGGTGCTGCCGCCCACTTTGCGTGGCACCTTCAACCCGCTGGGCACGATGTCCGGCACGCCCAGCCTGCCTTTCCTGCCGATCGGGTCGTCGAGCGAGGCCAGAAAGGCCAGCAGATCATTGATCTCACTGTCGGAAAGGGAAACAGGGGCCAACTCGTTGGATTTGGCGATAGCCTCCACTTCGATCGGGCGGACCAGAACCCAGTCATCCACAGCCCCCGGCAGTTCGGGCAGGATCGCCTGCGAAATGTCGTAATCTCTCAGGGAGGTGATCGGATCCAGGTGATGCCGGACAACAGCCTCCAACGTGGCATAGGCACCATCGTGGCCATAGGGCGCGGTCGCACCAAGGTTGCGCAGGCTTGGGGTGCGGAACCTGTAGGCGTCCTCGCCGCGTCCGGTCACCCGCATGCGACCAACATCCCGGTGATGGTCCTCGAACCTTGCCGCCACGCCGGGGCCGATCTGCGGCATGGCGATGCTGTGATATTTCTGGTCCGATTGAAACTGGCCGGAATGACAGGCCGCACAGCCGGCCTTGCCATAAAACAATCCCATGCCGCGCAATTGCGGCACGGCAAGGTCTTCTTCACCCCGCAGATAGCGGTCAAACGGGCTGTTGTCCGCGCGCCATTCATAGGCGGCAAACGCCGCGATCGCATTGGCAATATCCGTGAACCTGACAGGCTGCCCGGCGCCGATCACATCGTCAAACCGCTGACGATATTCTGCTATCGAGCCGACGCGGCGGGCGATGATGTCCCATGCGCCATCCGGCCCGGTTATCAGGCCGCGGCTGACCGCCTTTGACACGTCGTTCTCGCTGTAATGCCCGGCCATCTCGTCTGCTGCCAGCACCGGAAACATCGCCTGGGCCGCCAGAATGCTGTCAAATCCCTGTTCCATTTCCGCGCCCATCGGCGTGCGTATTCCGCTGGCGCTCTCGGGATCAGCTTCCAGGCGCCCATCGTGAAACAGCCGGGTGAATTCCCCGGCCCCCAGATTGAACAGCGCCGGAGCATTGCGCGCCACCCGGCGTTCGGGCAGGTTTTCCGGGTCAACCCGCCGGTCGGGCCCCAGCCCCAGACCGCCATCCCCCAGCCCCAGCGAGACACCATCCGATGTGCCGAATGCCGGGTTGTGGCAGGTTGCACAGGCAACCACACGATTGCCGCTCAGAACCGGATCATAAAACAGCAGACGCCCCAGCCTGACCTGCTGCATGTCCACATTCGGGAAAACCGCATCCGCGCCGGGCAGGCTTTGTTGCCCCCATACCGGCATGGCCAGCAGCAGGGCCGACAAAAGGTAAAAAAGTCTCATCCGGCATCATCCCCGTTGATGTCAACCGTCAGCACCTGTCGATAAGGTGTTTCCGGTGTGGCGATGATGGCGCAAAACCCTGGGTTGTTCAAGCAGTCCGGCGGATATTGCGGCTCCAGGCACATGCCGGTAAACGCGCGAAATGCCGGCCTTTTCAACCCTGCCCCGGTATAGAGCTGAAGGCCAGGCTGATCCGACCACATCCGCAGGCGCAAACCGTTTGGCGCGCGCAGCTCGGCCACCGGTTTTTTGCGGTCGCGCCCAGGGTCAAACAACAGATTGCTGTCAATGCCCTTTCTTTCCGGGTCAACCCGATGCAAAGCCACGGTCTTGCGCAGATCGAGCGGCGTGCCTTCCACATCGCAAACCTGCCCGGTGGGAATGCCTTCGCCGTCAGTGGGCGTGTATTGCGCAGCCTGAATGCGGATCGAATGATCAAAAATATCGCCCTGCCCGCCGGCCAGGTTGTAATAGTTGTGCTGCGCCAGATTGATCGGCGTCGGCCGGTCGGGCACGGCCCGCATGTCATAAGTCAGCCGCGAGCCGGACAGCGCCATATCAACCGTGAACCGCACCGTCCCCGGATAGCCCTCTTCGCCATCGGGCGACAGATAGCGCAGCCGCAGCCGGCGTGCGCCATCGCGCTCCATCTGCCACAGGCGCCGCCCCAGCCCCTTGATGCCGCCGTGCAGATGGTGGCGGCCCTCATTTTGCGTCAGTTGACAGGTCTTGCCGTTCAGCCGGAACCGGCCATTGGCCGTGCGGTTGGCCACCCGCCCGACGATAGCCCCCAGATAAAACGGATCGGCCAGATACTGGTGCAGGTCCTTGTATCCCAGAACCACCGATAGCGGTTTACCCTGCGCATGAACCTCCCAGCTTCGGGTGATCGCCCCGTAGTTCAGGACGGAAACGGCAGCCACAGCGCTTTCAAGCCGCATTTCACACAGATCCTGCCCATCCGCATCCCTATGCCGCTGGCCTGCCATTCAGACAAACCGGTTGACGATGTTTTCCAGGTATTCCTGTTTGCCCGATACCGGCTTTGGATTGATACCATTTTGCACAACATCATCGGCCAGATCCGCAAGCCCTTTGCGGCCGGCCAGAATGTCGCCCCCCAGCGGCTGATCCCAGCCGGCATATCGCGCTGTGACAAACGCTTTCAGCGCACCATCCTCCAGCATCCGCGCGGCAGCCTTGAAGCCCCTTGCACAAACATCCATCGCCCCGACATGCGCGGCCAGCAGATCTTCGGGGTCCAGCGACTGGCGCCGCAGTTTCGCGTCAAAATTGGTGCCACCGGTGTCAAACCCGCCGCCTTTCAGCACCTCGTAATAGGCCAAGGCCACCTCGGGAACGTTGTTGGGAAACTGGTCGGTATCCCAGCCCGACTGATAATCATTGCGATTCATGTCGATAGAGCCGAAGATGCCCAGCGCCTGCGCCAGTGCGATTTCGTGCTCAAACATGTGCCCCGCCAGAATGGCATGCCCCTGCTCGATGTTCACCCTGACCTCATTTTCCAGCCCGTGACGCCGCAAAAATCCGTAGACCGTGGCAACATCGTAATCATACTGGTGTTTGCTGGGTTCCTGCGGTTTCGGCTCGATCAGGATCGCGCCTTCAAATCCGATCTTGTGCTTGTAGTCCACCACCATATTCAGGAACCGGCCCATCTGCTGGTCTTCCCGCGCCAGATCGGTGTTGAGCAGGGTCTCATACCCCTCTCGCCCGCCCCACAACACATAGTTTTCACCGCCCAGACGCTGCGTCACATCCATGCAGGATTTCACCGTGGCCGCAGCAAAGGCGAACACCTCCGGGTCCGGGTTGGTGGCAGCACCCGCCATGTAACGCCGATGCGAAAACAGGTTGGCCGTCCCCCACAGCAGCCGCACGCCGGTCGCCTCCTGTTTGGCAAGAAGATAGTCGGCGATTTCATCCAGGTTGCGGGTGTTTTTCACAAAATCCGCGCCTTCCGGGCGCACATCGGCATCGTGAAAGCAATAGAACGGAACCCCCAGCAGGCTGAACATCTCAAAGGCCACATCGGCCCGTTGCCGCGCCAAATCCATGCTGTCGGCCGGAAACCACGGGCGCTCAAAGGTGGGGCCGCCAAATGGGTCGGTGCCCGGCCAGCAAAAGGAATGCCACCAGGCCACGGCAAAACGCAGATGGTCACGCATCGGTTTGCCCAGCACGATTTCATCGGCATCATAATGGCGATAGGCCAGCGGGTTCGCGCTGCCTTCGCCTTCAAAACGAACCGGCGCGATGCCGTCAAAAAATCCGGTGCTCATGGTGGCAATCCTCCGTTCAGGGTTTCTCTCGGGGTTTCAGGGCTTTGTACAAAGCCCGATAGCGGTGCCAGGCGTCCTCATAGGCGGCGGTCAGGGCCGGATCCGGCAATATGACATCGCCCGCTTGCGGCGGGGTCATCACCACGCGGGGGGCACTGCCCGTCGCCGCAACCTGCGCCAGACGCGCCGCCCCCAGTGCCGCGCCCAACTCGCCAGCCGCCGGCCGCATCAGCGGCAGATCCAGCACCGTGGCAAGTATCCGCAGCCAATAGCGCGATTGCGCCCCGCCCCCGATCGCCAGCAGTTGCGATGGCGCGGCACCGGTGGCCCGCAGTGCTGCCAGGCTGTCGCGCAACGCAAAGGCCACACCGCGCATCAGCGCCTGCACCAGATCGGCCGGACCATGCGCCACATCAAGTCCGACAAAGGCAGCGCGGATATGCGCATCATTATGCGGGGTGCGTTCGCCGGAAAGGTAGGGCAGAAACATCAAATCACCCGGCGGGGTCAGGTCGTCGGCCATCCGGTCCGCCAGCCCGGCCAGATCCGCCGGGCTCTGCCCCAGATTCCGCGCCAACCAGTTCAGGCAATCGGTCGCCGCCAGAATGACCCCCATTTGCAGCCAGCGTCCGGGCAGGGCATGGCAAAACGTATGCACGGCGGTGTCGGGCGCTGGCGCATAGCAGTCGCGCGCCACAAGCATCACCCCCGAGGTGCCCAGCGAGACAAAACCGCCGCCCTCCTCCACACAACCGGTGCCGCAAGCGGCGGCGGCATTGTCACCGCCACCACCGGCGACCGTGACCGTGCCCGACAGCCTCCATTCCTGGCAAAGCGTGCGGCGCAACACGCCCGATGGCGCGCTTCCCTCGACCAGGCGCGGCATTTGATCAGGCCGCATGCCCGAGCGTTCCAGCAGCCGGTCCGACCATTGCCGCCGCCCCACATCCAGCCAGCTTGTACCGGCTGCATCCGACATCTCGGAAACATGCTCTCCCGTCAGCCAAAGGCGAAGATAATCCTTTGGCAGCAATACCTTGGCAACGCGGTCAAAGATGTCAGGCTCGTTCGCAGCACACCACATCAGTTTTGGCGCGGTAAAACCGGGAAAGACAATATTGCCGGACAGTTCACGCACATCCGCCGCCGCATCCAGCCGCCGCGCCTGATCGGCCGATCGGGTGTCATTCCACAGAATGGCCGGGCGCAACACCTGATCCGCCGCATCCAGCAGCACCGCGCCATGCATCTGCCCAGAAAGGCCAATGCCCTGAACAGCGGCAAATTGATCCGGCGCGTTTGCGCGCAAATCGGCGATGGCGCCAGAACAGCCGGTTATCCAGTCAGCCGGGTCCTGTTCGCTCCAGCCGGCATGCGGATGCGCCACCGGATAGGCCTGATCAGACGACGCAACCACAGTTCCTGCGGAATCCATCAGAATTGCGCGCAGGCCCGAAGTGCCCAGATCCAGCCCCAGATACATGATTGCTTCCTGTTGGGTGCAGTTTATTTTATAAATTAAAATAAACTATCGGTGAGTCCGCGGCCCAAGTCAAGTTCGCTCTGTTCAGCCCGCTCAAACCTCACGCAGCAGCCGGCTCAGCCGCTTCACCGCGCCCCCGCAGTCAAACGCCTGAATAACCTGCCAAATCCGGTTTGCCTGCGCCGTACCAACCAATGTGCCGGCCTTTGCCAGCAAACGCGCCTCGCGCGATTGCAGGGTCTGTGGCGCCTTCAGGTCATGTGATGCCTGCAATTGCAGCCCGGTTTTCAGCCGCACGGCAACCTGTGCCACACTGTCCGACAGGCGATCATCGCCGGCCACATTTATCCGGTCGCACAACAGGCGAAAGCCTGCGTCCTGAGAGGGATCACCGGCGAAACTGTCCAAAGCCCCCGTATCGCGCCCCATCAGTTGCATGGCCGCCACTGCCCGATAGCTGAACTTTGCTTCCAGCCCGGTTGTCGGTGATGCTATGTTGCAGACCTTCAGCCAGCGCGGATGCACCCGAATGTCTACTGCCGCCAGTTCCTGTATCGGTAGCCCGCCACGCCGCAGCTGCGTCAGCGCTTCCAGTGCCGCATGGGTTCCGTGGCAGCAGGCGTGGTATTTATGGCTGACCTCCTGAACGGTATAGGTCTTGCCCAGGTCGGCAAAAATCTCCGAGTTGCCTTCGCCCGCATGCGTATCGCCAAAAGCCTCAACCGCATGCGGGTTTGCACGAAACCCGCCGGCGACCAGCAACGCCACCTCCACTGCGCCGGACGCAGCCATTCCCGCGTTATACGGCTTGCCCATTGTCCCGAACTGCGCCTTCAGCCCGGCGGCGCGGGTGGCCGCCAGCCCCAACACATGTTGCAACGCGTCCTCTCCCAGCCGCAACAGCCGGCCCGCGCCCACGGCCGCGCCGAAAATGCCGGCGGTGGCTGTCTGGTGAAACCCCGCCTCGTAATGGCCCCGCCCCAGCCAGCGACCGACATGCGTGGCCAGCTCATAGCCAACCAGCGCCGCCTCCAGACAGGCCGGACCGCTGGCGCCCTCGCGCTCGGCCACAGCCAGCACAGCCGGAAACACCACCGCTGCCAGATGGCCGATATGGGCGAAATGCGTGTCGTCATAATCCAGCGCATGCGCGCAGGTGCCGTTGACCAGTGCGGCGGCGCGGGCCGGACACTGGCCGCCACCGATGATGCCGGCCTCGCCAATCCCGCCTTCTGCCAGCAGCATGGCCCGGACGGCCCGGCTGGCGGGTTCATCAACCCCGGCCAGGGCCACAGCACAATAGTCAAGCAGCGAGAGTTGCAGCACGCGGCGGGTTTCCTGCGGCGCCATTGACCAGCGAAAACCAGAGGCGAATCCGGCCAGAGTTCGGGCGACAGATGTATCGTTCATGGCTGCAATCATCACAAGTTATCCGCAAAGATCAAACCCTTTTGCAGGCGGCTGCTATCGTTGCAGGCCATCCAGCGTAGCGCGAAACTTGTCGACGATTTCGTCGATCTGCGCGTGTTCGCAAATGAACATCGGCGCAACGATGCCGCAATCTCCGGTAAATTTCACATGCATGCCCTTCCAGAACATTTCAGCCTGCGCCGCAACCCCGCGCGCGCCCGCTGTATCACCGGCATGCAACTCGACCCCCGCCATCAGGCCGATCGAGCGGATATCCCGGACCAGCGGATGGTCGTCCAGCGAGTGGATCGCCCTGGTAAAGTAAGGCGTCAGATCGCGCGCCCGCTCAAAAAGCCCTTCATGCTGATAGATGTCCAGCGCCGCCAGCCCGGCCGCGCAGGCCGCCGGATGGCCCGAATAGGTATAGCCATGGAAAAACTCGATCCCGCCTTCGGGGGCGGCATCCATCATGGTCTCATAGATGTCATCGCGCACCGCCACGGCCCCCATCGGGATCGATCCGTTGGTCAGTGCCTTGGCCATGGTGACAATATCCGGTTTCACCGCGAATTTATCCGCGCTGAACGGCGCGCCCAGCCGGCCGAATCCACAGATCACATCATCAAAGACCAGCAGGATGCTGTTGTCGTCGCAAATCTTGCGCAGCCGCTCAAGATAGCCGACCGGCGGGGTCAGAACCCCGGTTGATCCTGCCACCGGCTCGACAAAACAGGCCGCGATGGTCTCTGCGCCGAAATTGTCGATGGCGCGTTGCAGATCCTCGGCCCGGTCGGCTCCGCTTTCGCGCTGGCCGGGGGTCTTCAACTCGTCCTCGGTCCAGGTGTGGCGCATGTGCACGACATTGGGCATCACCACCGGAAAGCTGCGGCGGTTATTGACCAGTCCCGACAGGCTGACACCGCCGATATTCACCCCGTGATAGGCCTTTTCACGACTGATGAACCGGTGCCGGTTCTCGCCTTTTACTGTATGGTATGCCATGATGATTTTCAGTGCTGTATCAATGGCTTCTGAGCCAGAGTTCACAAAGAAGACATGGTTGATATCCTCGGGCATCATCCGCGCCACCCGTTCGGCCAGGGCAAAGCTCAGCGGTTGGCCCGTGCCAAAGGGCGCAACATAGGTGATCTTCTGCATCGCCGTGTGTACCGCCTCGACAATCTTGGGGTGGCAATGCCCGGCCGGCGAGCAGAACAGACCACTAGAGGCATCAATCACAGTCCCGCCCTTGTGGGTGGTCATATAGGTGCCCTTTGCCTCGACGATCAGCCGCGGATTTTTCTTGAACCCACGGTTGTTGGTGAACGGAATCCAGAATTCCTCCAGCGAATTGGTTTTGCTGTCCAGCGCCATATCCGGCCCTCCCTATACGTTTTTTCCGGGATGACAGGGCAATTGGCGCCCTGCAAACCGGCTTTAGCTAGGCGCGAAAGGGTCTGTTTACTTACATCCAGTTTAACCTATAGAATAAGGCCAGTCAGAAAGGCATGCCTATGGCGATCTCCGCAGAAACCTTTTTTCTGGACCCGAATTTTCAGGGGACATTGCAGCAGCAAATCCAGCAGATGGTTGCCTCGGGCATCCTGTCCGGGCGGTTTCGCGCTGGCGAAAAACTGCCCTCTTCGCGCAAACTGGCGCAGCATCTGGGGGTCAGCCGCATCACGGTGACGCTGGCCTATTCCGAGCTTCTCGCCTCCGATTATATCACCTCGCGCGGTCGCGCGGGTTACTTTGTCTCCCAGTCGGCGCCACTTCCGCCCGCCTTCGACCTGCCAGACAGGTCAACCACCGATACGGTAGATTGGTCGCGCGCTCTGGGTCAGAGGTTTTCCGGCGCGCCAGGGGTCGAGCGGCCGCAGAACTGGCGTGAATACCGCTATCCGTTCATCTACGGTCAGGCCGACAAATCCCTGTTTGATCACCAGAACTGGCGGCTTTGCGCGCTTCAGGCGCTGGGGCGGAAAGACTTCGACGCCCTGACCACCGATTACTACGACCGGGATGATCCGCAACTGGTCGAGTTCATCGCCCGCCATACCCTGCCCCGGCGCGGCATCATCGCCCGACCGCAGGAAATTCTGGTCACCATGGGGGCGCAAAACGCGCTGTGGCTGACGGCGCAGGTTTTGCTGACCCAACGCCGCGTCGCCGCCATCGAAGACCCCTGTTACGGCAGCCTGCGCGAGATCCTGACCCAGTCGCGCTGCCACCTGCACCCTGTGCCGGTTGATCATGATGGTTTGCCCCCTGACGCCCTGCCCGATGCTCTCGACGTGCTGTTCACCACCCCCAGCCACCAGTGCCCGACCGCCGCCACCATGCCCGTCAATCGCCGCCAGCGCCTGCTGGACAAGGCCGCACAGGATGACTTCCTGATTGTCGAAGATGACTACGAATTTGAGATGTCCTTCCTCAAACCGCCGTCTCCGGCCTTGAAATCGCTCGATAAAGAAGGCCGTGTCATCTATGTCGGCAGTTTCTCGAAATCGCTGTTTCCGGGCCTGCGGCTGGGCTATCTGGTCGGTCCCGAGCCTTTCGTCCGCGAGGCCCGCGCCCTGCGTTCCAGCGTGTTGCGCCACCCGCCGGGCCATATCCAGCGCACCGCCGCCTATTTCCTGTCGCTCGGTCATTATGATGCCCTGATCCGCCGGATGAGCCGCGCCTTCCATCAGCGCCGCGAGGCCATGGACAGCGCCATCGCCGAACATGGCCTGACCGTTGCCGGGCGCGGTGCCTTTGGCGGCTCGTCGCTCTGGATGCGGGCGCCCGAAGCCGTGGACACCCGGCAGCTTGCCAGCGATCTGCGCAGCCATGGCGTTCTGATCGAACCGGGTCAAAGCTTCTTCAGCCAAACCGATGCGCCGCGCAATTTTTTCCGCCTTGCCTATTCCTCGATCCCCGCCGGACGCATCCCCGAGGGCATCAGGCGCATCGCCCAATGCCTGCGCTGATCACCCCCACCCTGCGCGCCTGGGGGGTGGTCAGATGGTGCAGCCCCTGAATGGCAGACAACGCGCGCGCCTGTTTTCCTGTGTTCCTGTCCGGTCAGCCGTAGGTTGCCCGACAAAGGATGCACCGCCTTTCTGGCCTTATTCTGGGCATATAACTGGCCCTATCCGCATCCCGCCACTCGGCTTAGCTTCTCAGGCAAAGACCCGGCCCGCCGGATGTCTTTTCCTGCAACAGTCCAACACAGATCGAGAATCAGACCCATGAAAATGACCACCGAAGAAGCCTTTGTCAAAACCCTGCAAATGCATGGAATCGATACTGCTTTCGGCATTATCGGTTCGGCCTTCATGCCGATTTCCGATCTGTTCCCCAAGGCGGGAATCACATTCTGGGACTGCGCCCATGAATATACCGCCGGCATGATGGCCGACGGCTTTGCCCGCGCCAGCGGCAAAATGGCCATCGCCATTGCCCAGAACGGTCCCGGCATTGCCAACCTGGTCACGCCGGTGAAAACCGCCTACTGGAACCACACGCCGATGTTGGTGATCACGCCACAGGCGGCCAATAAAACCATGGGTCAGGGCGGCTTTCAGGAAGTCGAGCAAATGCGCATGTTCGCCGATTGCGTCGCCTATCAGGAAGAGGTCCGCGACCCCTCCCGCATGGCCGAAGTGCTGAACCGCGTGATCACCAAGGCGCGGCGTTTGTCCGCCCCCTGCCAGATCAACATCCCGCGCGATTACTGGACGCAGGTGATCGACATCACCCTGCCGCAGATCGTCGAATTCGAACGCCCCGCCGGTGGTGCGGACGCCATCACACAGGCGGCTGACCTGCTGTCGAACGCCAGATTTCCGGTGATCCTGAACGGGGCCGGCGTGGTGATTGGCGGCGCTATCCCCGCCAGTCAGGCGCTGGCCGAACGGCTGGACGCACCGGTTTGCTGCGGCTATCAGCACAACGACGCCTTCCCCGGCTCGCACCCGCTGTTTGCCGGCCCGCTGGGCTATAACGGGTCTCGCGCGGCAATGGAACTGATCGCCAAAGCCGACGTGGTGCTGGCGCTTGGCACCCGCCTGAACCCGTTTTCCACCCTGCCCGGCTACGGCATCGACTATTGGCCAACGGGCGCGAAAATCATTCAGGTCGATATGAACCCCGACCGCATCGGCCTGACCAAACCGGTGACTGTGGGCATTGCCGGTGACGCCAGACAAGTGGCCGAACAGATACTTGCACAGTTGTCCGATACCGCCGGTGATGCGGGCCGCAAGGAACGGGTGGACCTGATCGCCCAGACCAAATCCGCATGGGC
>JALSRG010000103.1 GCA_026984915.1 Marinosulfonomonas sp.
TCGATCGACTTCAACCACAACCCGCACAGCTCGATCTTCCACATGGACCAGACCAAGGTCGTTTCCGGCAACATGGTCCGTATCCTGACCTGGTATGACAACGAATGGGGTTTCAGTAACCGCATGAGCGACACCGCTGTGGCGATGGGGGCGCTGATCTGATGGGCATCCCCGCGATCACGGATATGGATGTTTCCGGCAAACGCCTGCTGGTGCGCGCCGATCTGAACGTGCCGTTCAATGACGACGGCACGGTCAGCGACGCCACCCGCATCACACGGTTTGCCGCAGGCATGAAACCCCTGCTGGCCAAAGGCGCGCGCCTTGTTATCCTGACCCACCTTGGCCGCCCCAAGGGGCAGCGCAACCCCGATCTGTCCACCGAAAGCATCCGCGCCACTCTGGCCGATGCACTGGGTGTGGATGTGTTTTTCACCGACGCCTGCGTTGGTGCAGAGGCCGAAGCCGCCGCCGCCGATCTGGGCGCGGGGCAGGCCCTGCTGTGCCAGAACGTGCGGTTTGAGCCGGGCGAAGAGGCCAACGACCCTGCCCTTGCGGCGCAATTTGCCCGCCTTGGCGACATCTATGTCAACGACGCCTTTTCCTGCGCCCACCGTGCGCACGCCTCGACCGCCGCGATTGCGGACCAGATGCCCGCAACCGCCGGCCCCTTGATGCTGGAAGAGGTGATGGCGCTGACCAAGGCACTGGAAGCCCCAAAACGCCCCAGTGTGGCGATTGTTGGCGGGGCCAAGGTATCCAGCAAGATTGCCGTGCTGAAAAACCTTGTTGGCAAACTGGATGCGGTGATCATCGGCGGCGGCATGGCCAACACGTTTCTGTTCGCCGATGGCGCCCCGATGGGTAAATCCCTGCATGAGGCCGACCAGATCGAAACCGTCCGGGAAATCCGCGCATTGGCCGAAAAATCGGGCTGCAAACTGTTGCTGCCGGAGGATATCGTGGTTGCCCGTGAGTTTCGCGCCAATGCGCGCAAACAGGTCTGCGCGGCCGATGCCTGCCCCGAGGATGCAATGATCCTTGATGCAGGTCCGGCCGCCTTGCGCCAGTTCCAGACCGAAATTGCCGACGCGCATACGATCCTCTGGAATGGCCCGCTGGGCGCGTTTGAAATCACCCCCTTTGATCACTCGACCAAGATGCTCGCCGAAACCGCCGCGGAACTGACCCGCGAGGGCTGCGCCATATCGGTTGCCGGTGGCGGCGATACGGTGGCAGCCCTGAACATGGCCGGCGTGGCCGACGACTTTACCTATGTGTCCTCAGCCGGGGGCGCATTTCTGGAATGGCTGGAAGGAAAAACCCTTCCCGGAATCGGCGCTTTGAGTCGCGCCAAGGCTGCCTGAGGAGAAAACACAATGGCCCTTATCACCCTTCGTCAACTGCTGGATCACGCCGCCGAAAATGGCTATGGCGTGCCCGCGTTCAACATCAACAACATGGAACAGGGCATGGCGATCATGAAAGCCGCCAATGCCTGTGACGCACCGGTTATCCTGCAGGCCAGCCGCGGTGCGCGTGCCTATGCGGGCGACATCATGCTGCGCCACGTGATCGAGGCCCTGGTGGAAATGTATCCGGACATTCCGATCTGCATGCATCAGGACCACGGCAACAATGAACAGACCTGCCTGTCGGCCATCCGGCACGGGTTCACCTCGGTGATGATGGATGGCTCGCTGCTGGAAGACATGAAAACCCCGGCGGATTTTGCCTATAACGCCGGCATCACCAAACGGGTTGCGGACATGGCGCATTGGGTCGGGGCCTCGGTTGAGGGCGAGTTGGGCGTTCTGGGCAGCCTGGAAACCGGCGAAGCCGCCGAAGAGGATGGCTCGGGCGCATCGGGCAAGCTGTCGATGGATCAGTTGCTGACCGACCCGGATGAGGCTGTTGAATTTGTCAGGGCCACCAAGGTGGATGCGCTGGCGATTGCCTGTGGCACCAGCCATGGGGCCTACAAGTTCAGCCGCAAGCCCGATGGCGAAATCCTGGCGATGAAGCAGATCGCCGCGATCCATGCCAAGCTCCCGTCCACCCATCTGGTCATGCACGGCTCATCCTCGGTGCCACAGTATTTGCAGGATCTGATCAACGAATCCGGCGGTGAGATGCCGCAAACCTATGGCGTGCCGGTCGAGGAAATCGAAAAGGGCATCAGGATGGGTGTGCGCAAGGTGAACATCGACACCGACAACCGCATGGCCCTGACCGGCCAGTTCCGCAAGGTCGCGAAAGAAGACCCGACCCAGTTCGACCCGCGCAAGTTCCTGATCCCGGCGATGGAAGAGATGGAGAAGCTGGTGAAAGACCGGTTTGAACGTTTCGGCACCGCCGGACACGCCGCACAAATCAAGGTCATCCCGATGGATGACATGGCCAAGCGTTACGCCGACGGCACGCTTGACCCGCAAATCGCTTAATCCGGCCCTGTAGGCCCCCAAAAGGAGACCAGAAATGGACCAGTCAGACCGCTACGCCGACCTTTCACTGAAAGAGGCCGACCTGATCGCAGGCAACAATCATGTGCTCGTTGCCTATATCATGAAACCGAAACCGGGCCACGGCAGCTATTTGCAATCCGCTGCCCACTTTGCTGCTGAATCCTCGACCGGCACCAATGTGGAGGTATCCACAACCGATGATTTCACCCGTGGCGTTGACGCGCTGGTGTATGAAATCGACGAAGCCAAAAACCTGATGAAAATCGCTTATCCGGTGGCTTTGTTTGACCGCAATATCATTGACGGGCGGGCCATGCTGGCCTCGTTCCTGACGCTGACCATCGGCAACAATCAGGGTATGGGTGACATCGAGCACGCCAAGATCCACGATTTTTACGTGCCGCCGTCCTATCTGAAACTGTTTGACGGCCCGTCCACCACCATCAAGGATCTGTGGAATGTTCTGGGGCGCCCGCATGTGGATGGCGGATTTATCGTTGGTACCATCATCAAACCCAAACTGGGCCTGCGCCCGCAACCCTTTGCCGATGCCTGCTACGATTTCTGGCTGGGCGGGGATTTCATCAAGAATGACGAACCGCAGGGAAATCAGGTCTTCGCCCCGCTGAAAGACACCATCACGCGGGTGGCCGACGCGATGAAGCGCGCGCAGGACAAGACAGGTGAGGCCAAGCTGTTCTCGGCCAACATCACCGCTGATGATTACCACGAAATGATCGCCCGTGGCGAATTCATTCTGGAAACCTTTGGCGAAAATGCCGATCACGTTGCCTTCCTTGTGGATGGTTATGTGGCCGGTCCGGCCGCCATCACCACCGCGCGCCGCACCTTCCCCAAACAATACCTGCACTATCACCGTGCTGGCCACGGGGCGGTCACATCACCCAGCTCGATGCGCGGCTACACCGCCTTTGTACTGAGCAAAATGTCCCGCCTGCAAGGCGCATCTGGCATCCACACCGGCACCATGGGGTATGGCAAAATGGAAGGAGAGCCGGCTGACAAGATGATGGCCTATATGATCACCGACGACAGCGCCGATGGGCCCTATTACCATCAGGAATGGCTGGGCATGAATCCGACCACCCCGATCATTTCAGGCGGGATGAATGCACTGCGGATGCCGGGTTTTTTCAAGAACCTGGGCCACTCGAACCTGATCCTGACGGCCGGTGGTGGGGCATTCGGACACATAGACGGCCCATCCGAAGGCGCCATTTCGCTGCGACAGGCCGAACAATGCTGGAAAGAAGGCGCCGACCCGGTTGAATTTGCCAAAGATCACAAACAGTTCGCCCGCGCCTTTGAAAGCTTCCCCGGCGATGCCGACAAACTGTTCCCGAACTGGCGCGAAGCCTTGCGGATCAATTCGCCTGCATAATGTTGCCGAACCGGCTAAACAACGGGCAGCGCAACGCGATTCGCGCTGCCCCGTCTACCGGCCACCATACGGCGCGCGGCACAGCCGATTTCTTTGAAAGAAATCGAACCGGAATTTTCAAAATTCCGGGAGCGTCGCAAAAAATGAAAAGGACAGTCTGCCATGACTTTTGATCGCTCCATCAAAATCGCCCCGTCCATCCTGTCGGCGGATTTTGCCAACTTCGGCCAGGAAATCCGCGCCATCGAGGATCAGGGCGCGGACTGGGTCCATGTCGATGTGATGGATGGCCATTTTGTGCCCAATCTGACATTCGGCCCTCCCGCCGTGGCCGCCTTTCGCCCGCATGTGAAAACCTTCATGGATGTGCACCTGATGATCGCGCCGGTCGATCCCTATATCGAGGCCTACGCCAAGGCCGGCGCCGATATGATCACGGCCCATGTCGAGGCGGGGCCACATATCCACCGCACCCTTCAGGCAATCAGGGCGCAAGGCGTGAAGGCCGGTGTCAGCCTGAATCCGGGCACCCCGCTGGACAGCATAGAATACTGCATGGATCTGGTTGACATGGTGCTGGTCATGACAGTGAACCCCGGTTTTGGTGGCCAGAAATTCATCCACTCCGGTGTTGAAAAAACCCGCAAATTGCGCCAGATGATCGGGGATCGCCCGATTCATATCCAGATCGACGGTGGTGTGACACCTGAAACCGCACCATTGGTGGCCGCTGCGGGGGCTGACGTTTTGGTGGCAGGATCCGCCGTTTTCAAGGGCGGAAGTGTTGCAAAGGCCGATGTTTACGGCGAAAACATCCGTGCCATCCGCGCCGCAGCCACTGCCGCACAGAAATAGAACACCCGGAAAGGGTCGCGCGAACGGCCTTTCCATTCTGGTTCGGCAGGGTATATCTGTATATCCTGCCGAACCGGATTTAACAAAGGAGATGCAAATGGCAACGCCCCCTGTCTGCGATTTCGACTGGCAAGCGCCGGATTTCACCCTGCCCGCATCCGATGGCAAAACCTATTCGCTGTCGGATGTGAAAGGCGAAAACGGCACGCTGGTGATGTTCATCTGCAACCACTGCCCCTATGTGAAATCCATCATGGACAAGATCATCCGCGATGCGCAGGACCTGCAGAAACTGGGCATCGGCGTGGTGGCAATCAACGCGAATGATGCCGAGGCTTATCCGGAAGACAGCTTCGAAAACATGCAGAAGCTGGATCTGCCCTTCCCCTATCTGCATGACGAAAGTCAAGCTGTCGCCCGCGCCTATGATGCCGTCTGCACACCCGATTTCTTTGGTTTCAACAAGGACATGGGCCTGCAATATCGCGGCCGCCTGGATGCCTCGGGCCGCAATGCCGATGCCGGAGAGCTGAAACGTGACCTGTATGAGGCCATGAAACAGGTGGCCGAAACCGGACAGGGGCCACGCGACCAGATCCCGTCCATCGGCTGCTCGATAAAGTGGAAAGAAGCTTGAGACCCGCTGTCGTTTTCGATCTGGACGGAACATTGATCGACAGCGCCCCGGACCTGCACGCCGCCTGCAGCAAGATGCTGATGCACGAAGGCGCGCCGGCCCCGAGCCTGGAAAAGGTGGTCAGCTATATCGGCAACGGCGTGCCAAAACTGGTGGAACGGGCAATGCGCGACAATGGTATTGCCGCCGATCAGCACGCGCGTCTGGTCAAGTCCTATATGGCCTATTACGACGCCGACCCGGCCACGCTGACAACAGTTTATCCCGGCCTTGTTCCGTTGCTCGAAAAGCTGCGGAAAAAGGAATACAGGCTCGCGATCTGCACCAACAAACCCGAAGCCCCGGCGCGCGAAATCCTGCGCCTGCTGAAACTGGAACATTTCTTTGATGTGGTCGTGGGCGGCGATACCCTGCCCCGGAAAAAACCCGACCCGGCGCCGTTGCGCCACGCCCTCGAACTGCTGGGCGTCGAAAGCTGCCTTTATGTTGGTGACAGCGAGGTCGATGCCGAAACCGCCAGACGCGCAAACCTGCCGATGGCCCTGTTCACCAAAGGATATCGCAAAGTGCCCGTAGATGAACTGCCGCATCAGTTTGCCTTTGATCATTTCGGAGCCTTGGAGAGCTATATTGAAGATCAGTTCTCCAGCCGCCTGTCTCTGTAAACATGCGACAGCCTTCTTCCGGTCAGGGCCAGGCCCCATTCATCAAAAGAAGATGGCAAACCGTGTGCCGCTGGTGGCCTCGCTCCGTTCGATACCGGCCCCATGTGCCTGCAACACCCCTGAACCACGCTTGGCTCCATGCTGGGCGGAATTGGTAAGTAACTGCACCAGAACCAGCCCTGCCGCAACCAGACCCATCCAGATATAGGCGGCCATATGCAGACAGGTCAGCCCGTAACTGTGATCATATATTTCCAGCCGCAAGGCAGATGATGCAACAAGCAGCAGATTTTGCAGCAACCACGCCAGCAACAGCCAGCGCAGGCCACGCACAAGAAAGGTTTTCACGACTGTCCTCCTTCGTTATCTGACCGTCTGTTTCGGTCGGGAATGAAGGATGGATAGACGCGATTTCAGGGAGCTCCTGCACAGGAGTTGTGCAGAATTTGTGCAGATTATTTCAGGACAATCCGGTTCTGGCGCTAAGTGAACTTGCGGAAAAACCGGGTACGGTCGAACATGTCTTCCAGCTTCTCCATCCGGTCGCGTGTCTGTTTCCATGTGCGTTCCTGCACCGCGGCCAGAACCGTCTCAAGCAAGAGCATCGGCACCACGTTGCTGTCCCACGCCGACGGAACTATGATGCGGCTGCTGAACACATGATCCGCCAGTTTTGACACCGGCGAGCGCCACTGGTCTGTAAACAGAATAATCCTGACACCTCGTTCATGCGCCATTTCCGCCAGCTTCAGCATGGCATTTTCATAACGCCGCACATCGAAAACAACCAGAACATCGCCCTTCTGCATGTTGAGCAGATAATGGGGCCAGGCATTGGAAATGGACTGGATCAGCGTAACACTTGGCCGCACGACCTGCATGTGCAGGAAAAAATAGTCGGCCAGCGCCCGGGTTATCCTGCCGCCAACAATGTAAACCGCATTTTGCGTATCTGCCAGCAGATCGGCTGTATTCTCGAACCCTTCGGTTTCCATCTGGCCAAGCGTCTGGCGAATATTGTCAATCACCGCCTCGGTAAACCTGTTCAGAATATGTGCATCCGGTGCCTGCGCCGCCCAGGTTTCATGTTTGGCGATCGGATTGGAAATCTTGGCTTCCAGTTCCTGACGCAACTCGGCCTGAAACTCCGGAAACCCCTTGTAACCCAGCTTTTGCACCATCCGGACAACGGTCGGGGTCGACACTTTCGCCTTGGCAGCGACCGTGGTGATACTGCCCAGCCCCGAGACCGGATAGTTCTCAAGAAGTGACCCCGCCAGTTGCCGCTCGGCACGGGTCAGGCGGTCAAATTGCTGGTTCAGCCTCTCGGCGATCGTGTCGGTCTGGTCGGGCAAGGGCGCTCCTGTTTTGTCAAATATAGCAACAGCGAATGAGTTCGTGAAGAAATAGTTTCAGAAATCGGATTGACAGAGTGGGGGCTCATGAAGAATTCTTTTCAGGAAAACAGGCAGGCTGGCACAGATTCGCCAAGCCGATTAGGGGTGATGTCAGAAATGGCCATTGAAGGCAAAGAAGAGCTGCCGGCAGCCGTGCTCTATAATGCACAAGGGTCTGCGCCCGTGGTTCTGGCCTGCGAACACGCCTCAAACCGGTTTCCCGAAAAATACCACAACCTCGGGCTGGATGAGGCCGCCCGCAACAGCCATGTTGCCTGGGATCCGGGTGCCCGTTGCGTTGCGGAAACCGTTGCCGACTTATTGGATGCGCGGCTGGTGGAAAGCACCGTTTCCCGCCTTGTTTATGATTGCAACCGCCCGCCCGATGCCCCTGGGGCCATGCCGAGCAAAAGTGAATGCTACGACATTCCCGGCAATCTGGACCTGAGCGAAACACAACGCGACATGCGCACGCAGGAGGTCTATGAACCTTTCAGAAAACTGCTGGCCGAAACACTGAAAACCCCACCCGTCCCCAAGGCCATTGTAACCATACACAGCTTTACCCCCGTTTATATGGGGACGGCACGCGATGTGCAGATCGGCGTTTTACACGACAGCGACAGCCGTTTGGCGGATGCCATGCTTGCGACAGCCTCGCAACATACGGGGTTGAGCGTTGAAAGAAATGACCCTTACGGCCCCGCAGATGGTGTAACCCATACGCTGAAAGAGCATGGCGTGAAAAACGGGCTGATCAACGTGATGCTGGAGTTTCGCAACGATCTGATCGCAACCCCGCAGGATCAGGCGAAACTGGCGCTGATGCTGTCAGACTGGCTGATTGATGCGCTGGAGAAGGTCGGAGTCACGCTGGAACGCAACGAGATGCTGCCGATATCTGCCTTGGAGGCGAAATGCCAAAATTTCTCATAAGATATGTGCGGTTCATTGACCGGCTGAATTACCGGATCGGCCGTATTGTCATGTATGGGATTTTCGTAATGGTCGCGATCCTGCTGTGGTCGTCGATCTCGAAATCTCTGTTCGAGCCCTCAAAATGGACGCTGGAAATGGCGCAGTTTTCGCTGGTGGCCTATTACCTGCTGGGCGGGCCTTATTCGCTGCAATTGCGCGCCAATGTGAGGATGGATCTGTTTTACGGGGCCTGGACAAAACGCACCAGGGCAAAGACCGACGTTGTCACGGTGTTGTTTCTGATTTTCTATCTTGTGGTGCTGCTTTACGGCGCCCTGGACAGCACCGCCTATTCTCTCGGTTATTTCGGCGGCAACTTCTTTCAGTTTTACTGGGATCTGATTTCCGGTGTCACCAGTGACATTGTCCATCTGCGGTTCAGTGCCATCCCCGAAACGGTTAAGGGGATGACGGGCTATCTGGAGCAGGGGCCGACCGCATGGCACCCCTATCTATGGCCGATCAAGGTGATTTCCTGCATCGGGATTTTTCTGATGCTGCTGCAAACCATTTCCGAGCTGATCAAGGATATCGCGACCATCCGCGGGGTTGACCTTCGCGCGGATGAGCCAACAGCCCGCCTGCATGTGGAGGCCGACTGATGTCTCATGAAATGATCGCAATTTTCATGTTTGCCAGCATGATGCTGATGCTGCTGACCGGTCAGCGGGTGTTTGGCGCCATTGGCGGCGTGGCGGCCCTGGCTGCACTTGCCCTGTGGGGAACGGGGGGATCAGACCTGCCGTTTACCGCCACGATGAAACTGATGAAATGGTATCCGCTGCTGACCCTGCCGATGTTCATTTTCATGGGTTACGTGCTGTCGGAATCCAAAATCGCCGATGACCTGTATAAAATGTTCCATGTCTGGATGGGGCCGGTTTCCGGCGGGTTGGCTATTGGCACCATTGGCCTGATGGTGCTGATCTCGGCCATGAATGGATTGTCGGTGGCGGGGATGGCGATCGGATCGACCATTGCCCTGCCCGAGCTTCTGAAACGCGGCTATGACAAGAAGATGGTGACAGGCGTCATTCAGGCCGGCAGTTCGCTGGGCATTCTGGTCCCGCCCTCGGTGGTGCTGGTGCTCTATGCGATGATCGCGCGACAGCCCGTGGGGCAGTTGTGGCTGGCCGGTATCCTGCCGGGGCTGATGATGGCGGGGATGTTCATTGCCTATATCTATATCCGCTGCAAGATCAATCCGGCTCTGGGGCCGACACTGGCCCGGGAAGAGCGCAAACAATACGACCACAACGTGCCTTTGCGGATAAACTATACCGGCTGGCTGATCGGGGCGGCGATTGTCGGGCTTTTTCTGGCAATCCGCAATGGTGCAATTGTTCTGCCGAAAACGACAATAGCCTCGCTGGCTTTCCTGGCCATTGTTCTGCTGGGCGGATGGCTGCTGTTCCGCTTTCGCAATGTCTATAGCCGTTATTTCGAAATTCCGATGGCCGAAAAGTATCATCTTCTGCTGGCCGGCCTGCTGCCGCTGATCATTTTCTTTTCAATGATGGTGCCTTTTGTGAACGGCTGGACCTCGCTGACCGAAAGTTCGGCGGTGGGCGCCATGGTGGCCTTTATGGCGGCGGTCCTGAAAGGCAGAATGAACCGGTCGGTTTTCGAGACTTCCGTGCGCAGCACCCTGGCGATCTCCTGCATGTTCATGTGGATCATTCTGGCGGCCATGGCCTTTGGTGCAGTGTTTGACGGGCTGGGCGCCGTACATGCCATTGATCAGTTGTTCACTGAAAAAATGGGGCTAAGCCCCTGGACCATCCTGATCCTGATGCAGCTCAGCTTTTTGATCATGGGCACTTTTCTGGACGATACAGCCATGCTGGTGATCGTGGCGCCGCTCTATATCCCGCTGGTACGCCATCTGGGCTTCGATCTGATCTGGTACGGTGTGCTTTACACCATCACCACCCAGATCGCCTATATGACGCCGCCTTTTGGCTATAACCTGTTTTTGATGCGGGCCATGGCGCCCAAGGAAATCACCATGCGCGACATCTATGGCTCGATCTGGCCTTTCGTGTTCGTAATGGTGCTGGCCCTGACGGTGATCATGCTGGTTCCCGACATCGCGCTTTGGCTACCGCATCTTGTTTACAACAAATAACCAGACTTCAGTAAAAGGAGCACATCAGGCATTTGACCAAGCGAACTGAAACCCCCAACAAGGAGAAGTAAAATGACAACGAGACGCAAGTTCCTGACAACCGCCGGCGTCGGCGCTGCTGCGGCACTGGCCGCACCGGCCGTCAGAGCCGCAGGCGCAAAGATCAAGTGGCGGCTGCAAACCTATGCAGGCCCGGCACTGGCCGAACAGGTGATCGTGCCAATGGTGAAGAAGTTTAACGCCATTGCCGGCGATGAAATGCAAATCGAACTGTTTACCGCTGACCAGTTGGTTCCGACCGGTGAACTTTTCCGCGCCATGCAAAAGGGCACGATCGATGCGGTTCAGTCGGATGACGACTCGATGGCCTCCCCCACCGAAGTCACCGTTTTCGGCGGCTATTTTCCCTTTGCCCTGCGCTATTCTCTGGATGTGCCGGTTCTGTTCAACCAGTACGGGCTGGATGAAATCTGGAAGGAAGAATACGCCAAGGTGGGTGTAAAGCACATCTCGGCCGGTTCCTGGGATCCGGCGAACTTTGCCACCAAGAAGCCGATCACCAAACTGGATGACCTGAAGGGGCTGAAAATCTTTACCTTCCCCACCGCCGGGCGGTTCCTGGAACAGTTCGGCGTGGTGCCGGTGACAATTCCGTGGGAAGACGCCGAGGTCGCGCTGCAAACCGGCGAACTGGACGGTCTGGCATGGTCGGGCATTACCGAGGATTACACCTCGGGCTGGGCGGATGTGACGGACTATTTCCTGACCAACAACATCTCGGGCGCCTGGATCGGCCACTTCTTCTCGAACATGGACAAGTGGAATGAGCTGCCGGACAACCTGAAAACGCTGCTTCAGGTCTGCATGAACGACAGCCATTATCACCGCCAGTGGTGGTATTGGGGTGGTGAGGCAAGCCTGCGCGTCAAGGGCACCAAGCTGAAGCTGACCACGATCGACGACAGTGAATGGGGCAAGCTGGAAACAGCCGCCCACAAGTTCTGGGATGAGATTGCCGCCCAGTCGGAACTGAAAGCCAAGGTTGTGGGTATCATCAAGGATTACAACGCAACGATGGAGAAAGCTGGCCGGCCCTACCGCTACAGCTGATATTGACAACCATAACCATTGGGTGCCCTGTCACGGGGCGCCCATTTGACGATAAAGTGAGTCCCAGCATGACAGCCCCCCTTCCCTTTGATGCGCTAAAGAAACAGGTTGCCGATGGCAGCATTGATACGGTTCTGGCCGTGATGGTCGACATGCAGGGCCGATTGATGGGCAAACGCATGGTGGCGCAGTATTTCCTCGATGGCGCATGGCAAGAAACCCATTGCTGCAACTACCTGCTGGCCACCGATCTGGAAATGGCCACCCCCGACGGCTATGCCAGCACCAGTTGGGAAAGCGGCTATGGCGATTACGTGATGAAGCCCGATCTGGACACGCTGCGCCCGGTTCCGTGGCTGGAAGGCACGGCAATGGTGCTGTGCGATGTGCTGGATCACCACGGCAATGACGTCACCCATTCCCCCCGCGCGGTGCTGAAGCGTCAGCTGGCGCGACTGGCCGATATGGGCATGGACGCGATGATGGCGACCGAACTGGAATTTTTCCTGTTCGAGAAATCCTTTGACGAAATCCGGGCCGAGGGCTTCCGCGATCTGCAACCGATCAGCGCCTATAACGAGGATTACCATATCCTGCAAACCACCAAGGAAGAGCACATCATGCGCCCGATCCGCAATCATCTGATTGCCGCCGGTGTGCCGGTGGAAGGCTCCAAAGGCGAGGCCGAGGCCGGGCAGGAAGAACTGAATATCAAATACGGCGCGCCGCTGGACTGCGCCGACCACCACACGATTGCCAAACACGCGATCAAGGAAATCGCCTGGGCACAGGGCCACGCCGTGACGTTTTTACCGAAATGGCACCACAACAGGGTCGGCTCCGCCTCGCACGTCCACCAATCCCTGTGGAAAGACGGCACATCGCTGTTTTACGACGCGGACAAACCGCATGGCATGTCCGACCTGATGCGCAGCTATGTCGCCGGGATGATCAAATACGCCCCCGATTACACCTATTTTCTGGCCCCCTATATCAACAGCTACAAGCGATTCCAGAAGGGCACATTCGCCCCCACCGGCACCGCCTGGTCGGTTGACAACCGCACCGCCGGTTTCCGCCTGTGTGGCGAAGGCACCAAATCCGTGCGGGTAGAATGCCGCATTGGCGGATCCGACATGAACCCCTATCTGGCAATGGCCGCGCAACTGGCCGCCGGTCTGAAGGGGGTCGAGGAAGGTCTGGAACTGGGTCCGCCGCTGTCCGGCGACGCTTATGCCGCCAGGAATGTTGATCATATCCCGGCCAACCTGCGCGATGCGAGCGAGGCCCTGAAAGCCTCGAAAATGCTGCGCGAGGCCATGGGGGACGATGTGGTTGACCACTACACCCGCGCCGCGCAGTGGGAGCAGGAAGAATTTGACAAGGTCGTCACCGACTATGAAATCGCCCGTGGATTTGAAAGAGCCTGAGGATCATGACAAAAACCATCAAATGCATATCACCGGTAGACGGCTCTCTGGTTGCCGAACGCCCTGTTGAAAGCCTCGAAAAAGCCGGGGAACGTGTGGCCCGCGCCCGCGCCGCGCAAAAGGAATGGGCCGCCCGCCCCTTGCAGGAACGCATAGAACTGGTGATGCAGGGCGTCGCCAATGTCGGGGCCATGAATGACGAAATCGTGCCCGAACTTGCTTGGCAAATGGGCCGCCCGGTACGCTATGGCGGCGAATTTTCCGGTTTTAACGAACGCGCCAGCTATATGGCCGAAATCGCCGAGCAGGCGCTGGCGCCGATCGGGGTCGAAGAAAGCGCTGGTTTCAAGCGCTATATCAAACGTGTCCCGCACGGTTTGCTGATGGTGATTGCCCCCTGGAACTATCCGTTCATGACCGCAATCAATGCGGTTGCACCGGGGCTGATCGCCGGCAACTCTGTCATGCTGAAAATGGCCAGCCAGACGCCGCTGGTTGGCGAGCGTATGGAACAAGGATTTCGCCAGGCCGGCATCCCGGCGGATGTGTTCCAGAACATCGTGCTCGATCATGAGACAACCTCAAGCCTGATCAGCGACAGGGCCTTCGATTTCGTCAATTTCACCGGCTCTGTCGGTGGTGGCAAGGCCATGGAAATGGCCGCTGCCGGCACCTTCACCGGCCTCGGGCTGGAACTGGGCGGCAAAGACCCCGGTTATGTGATGGATGACGCCAATATAGACGCGGCCGTAGATACGCTGATTGACGCCGCAATGTTCAATTCCGGCCAGTGTTGCTGCGGAATCGAGCGGATTTATGTCGCTGAAAGCCGGTTTGACGAATTTGTCGAAAAGGCCGTGAAACTGGTCAACACCTACAAGCTGGGCAATCCGCTGGACCAGGAAACAACCATGGGGCCGATGGCGCAGGCCCGGCTGGCGGATGAAGTGCGCGCGCAAACCCGCGAAGCCGTCGCCCAGGGCGCCAAACCGCTGATCGACCCGGCGCTTTTCCCGCAGGACACCGGCGAAGGACCCTACCTGATGCCGCAGATTCTGACCAATGTCGACCATAGCATGCGTGTCATGCGCGACGAAAGCTTTGGCCCCGTCGTTGGCATCATGCCCGTCAGGGATGACGCCGAAGCAATCGCGCTGATGAATGACTCTGAATTCGGGCTGACGGCTTCGCTCTGGACAACCGACATGGCCCGCGCCGAAAAGATTGGTGATGCGATCGAAACCGGCACCGTCTTCATGAACCGTGCCGATTATCTGGACCCCGGCCTGTGCTGGACCGGCTGCAAGAACACCGGCCGCGGGGGCGGTTTGTCAATCATCGGCTATCACAACCTGACACGCCCGAAATCATATCATCTGAGGAATATCTGAATGAAACTTGTTGGCAACTGGTCGTATCCCACCGCCATACGCTTTGGTGCCGGTCGGATCAACGAAATCGCGGACGCCTGTGCACAGGCCGGAATGAAAAAACCCCTGCTGGTCACGGACAAGGGATTGGCAGATCTGCCCATCACCCGGAAAACGCTGGATCTTATGGAGGCTGGCGGACTGGGGCGGGCCATGTTCAGCGACGTCGATCCGAACCCGAATGAGAAAAACCTTGAAGCCGGGGTAAAGGCCTTTCGCGCAGGCGGGCATGATGGCGTCATCGCCTTTGGTGGCGGCTCGGGGCTCGATCTGGGCAAGATGGTGGCGTTCATGGCCGGGCAGACCCGCCCCATCTGGGATTTCGAGGATGTGGATGACTGGTGGACCCGCGCCGATGCCGATGCCATCGCCCCGATTGTTGCCGTGCCCACCACCGCCGGTACAGGCTCCGAAGTCGGGCGTGCCAGCGTCATCACCGACAGCGTGACCCATGTGAAAAAGATCATTTTTCACCCGAAAGTCCTGCCAAGCGTGGTGATCGCCGACCCCGAACTGACGGTGGGCATGCCAAAGTTCATTACAGCAGGCACCGGGCTGGATGCCTTTGCCCATTGCGTTGAGGCTTACTCCAGCCCGCATTATCATCCGATGAGCCAGGGGATCGCGCTGGAAGGCATGCGGCTGGTCAAGGAGTACCTGCCGCGCGCCTATGCAAACCCCGAGGATCTGGAAGCGCGTGCGCATATGATGAGTGCTGCCATGATGGGCGCCACGGCCTTTCAAAAAGGGCTGGGGGCGATCCATGCGCTTTCCCACCCGATCGGTGCAGTTTACGGCACCCACCACGGCACAACCAATGCCGTTTGCATGCCCGCCGTGCTGCGTTTGAATGCCCCCGAGATCAAAGACCGTTTTGACCGCGCCGCCGCCTATCTTGGCATCGGGGGCGGGTTTGAAGGCTTCCAGGAATTTGTGCAGGAGTTCAATGATTCCATGGAGATCGCACGAAAGCTATCGGAAATGGGCGTTGAATCAGACCAGATCGACACCTTGGTGGAAATGGCGCTGAAAGACCCGAGTTGTGGCGGAAACCCCGTGGTGTTGGACCGCGAGAATACGCGCAAACTGTTTGAGGATATTATCTGACAAAGGCGCTCTCCGCATCAGCAATTGGCCGGGGCTTCCCGGCCTTTTCTGTTTTCAGATGCGGCGGTCGCTGCCTTCAGGTTGCATCCCCTCTTCAAATTCCCGTGATTGTCCCTATTTATGAAACAAGAGGCGAACAGTCCCGGTATTTTTGTTTTTTGCGTTACAATAATCTGTATTGCCAAGGTCAAGCCGGGAAGAACGGAAACGATATCACGACACAAAAGGAGTGAATCATGTCCGATACTTATTCTCAACAGCGAGAAAGAATGGTGCGCGAACAGGTCTATGCCCGCGGGGTGCGTGACGGCAAGGTACTGGAGGCACTGCGCACGGTTAAACGCGAAGAATTTCTTCCCGCCGACATGCGGCCCAATGCTTATCTGGACAGGCCCCTTCCGATTGCCGCCGGGCAGACGATTTCGCAGCCCTATATCGTGGGTTTCATGGTCGAAGCCCTGAATCTCGAAGGCGGAGAAAAGGTGCTGGAAATTGGCGCGGGCTGCGGCTATGCCGCGGCCGTTCTGTCGCGGATTGCCAAGGAAGTCTGGACGATAGAACGCATCGCGGAGCTGGCCGACATTGCCGCCGAAAACCTGAGCAGGCAGGGGTATGACAATGTGCATGTCATCCAGGGGGACGGCACCAAAGGCTGGCCGGATGCAGCACCTTATGACGCCATTCTCGTATCTGCCGGCTCACCCGATATTCCGGAATCTCTCAAGGCACAACTGAAGGTTGGCGGCCGGCTGGTGGTGCCGGTTGGGAAAAACCCGATCGTTCAGGAATTGCTGCGCCTGACAAAACGCGAAGATGGCGGGTTTGACCGCGAGGAACTGGCCGATGTCCGATTTGTGCCCCTGATCGGGGAAGAGGGCTGGGAAAGCAACGAGCCACCTGCGGACAACGGCAAGCCGCGCCTCATCGAAACCCGGCCCCGGCAGACGGATGATCTTCCTGCATGGATCAAGAAATCCGCGCAAGTCTTTGATACAGTGGAAGAAGCCAACCTGGATGCCCTGATTGAACGCATCGGCAACGCACGCGTGGTCCTGCTGGGAGAGGCCAGCCACGGCACCAGTGAATTTTACCGGATGCGTGACAGGATCACCCGCAGGCTGATCGAGGAAAAGGGCTTCAACATCGTTGCGGTCGAGGCCGATTGGCCCGATGCCGCGCGCATTGACGATTATGTGCGCCACGTAGATGTCCCGCCATCGAGCTGGGAAGCCTTTGCCCGTTTCCCGGTCTGGATGTGGCGAAATGAAGAGATGCGCCGGTTTGTTGACTGGATGCATGAACACAACCGCGACCTGCCAGAAGCGCAACGGGCAGGATTTTACGGGCTGGACATGTATTCGCTCTATAATTCCGCCAGCCGGGTTATCGAATATCTGGATGGTATTGACCCCGATCTGGCCCGCATCGCACGCGAACGCTATGGCTGCCTGTCGCCATGGGAAAGTGATCCGGCGGCCTATGGGCATGCAGCCCTGACCGGAAAATACCGGGCCTGTGAAGATGACGTCGTCAAAATGCTGACAGATTTGTTCAAAAACCAGAGCAAACTGGCCGCGCATGACGGGGAGAAATTCCTTGATGCGACGCAAAATGCCCGTCTCGTGGCAGATGCCGAGCGTTATTATCGGGTGATGTATTATGGCTCACATGCCTCATGGAATCTGCGCGATACACATATGTTCGACACGCTGCGCACCTTGCTGACCTTCCGGGGGGCCGGGTCAAAAGCGGTCGTCTGGGCGCATAATTCACACATAGGTGACGCGGCCTTTACGGAAATGTCCGCGCGCGGTGAGATCAACATTGGCCAGTTGGCGCGCGACGCTTTCCCGCAGCAGACCTGTCATATCGGTTTTGGAACCGACCACGGCACCGTGGCGGCGGCGTCCAACTGGGAAGGCCCGATGGAGATCAAGAATGTGCGCCCGTCTCATGCACAAAGCTTTGAGCGTATCTTTCACAGAACCGAGCAACCCGGCCTGATCCTGCCCCTGCGACGCGCCGATGATGCGTCGTTGCATGACGAACTGGCCAAACCACGGCTGGAGCGGGCAATCGGCGTGATCTACCGACCTGAGACAGAGCTGGCCAGCCATTATTTCGAGGCAAAGCTGTCCCGGCAGTTTGACGAGTATATCTGGATAGATGCAACCCGGGCTGTGACGCCGCTTGATGCTGAACAAATGCCCGGCTTGCCAGACCTGTATCCGTTTGGAGTGTAACCATGAGCAACCCCAACCCGGCCGCCAGCCAGGCCGCTGCTTCGGAGATCATGCTTGCATTTGCCAACCGCACGGGTCTGTCTTCCGACCGGCCCGTGCGGCGATATCTCTGGACGGATGCTTTCGCTGTTTGCAATTTCCTGACGCTTTATCAGGCAACCCGCGATGAGGCGTTCAAGAAACTTGCCTTGGCCCTGATTGATCAGGTCCATGAAACCCTGGGGCGGTTCAGGCCGGATGACCCCCGCAAGGGCTGGATCAGCGGGCTGAGCGAAGAAGAGGGGCGAAAGCACCCGACCGCGGGGGGCTTGCGTATTGGCAAGCCCCTGCCCGAGCGGGCACCGGATGCTGCGTTCGATGCTCAGCTCGAATGGGACCGCGACGGCCAGTATTACCACTACCTTACCAAATGGATGCATGCGCTGATGCAGGCCGGATGCACATTGGACGCACCAGAGCTTGTGCGATGGGCCTTGGAACTGGCACTTGTTGCCAATCGGGCCTTTGTCTGGCAAGCGCCCGATCAGAGCATGCGCATGCACTGGAAAATGCGCACCGATCTTGGCCAGCCCCTGGTTGCATCCATGGGGCAGCACGACCCGCTGGACGGGCTGGTGACATGTCTCTCTCTGGTCAGGGCCGTGCAGAAATGTACACCAGACAGCCCATTGGAAGAGTTGCATGGCAACATCAGAACCCTGGCACAGATTACCGGTTCCCAATCCCTGGAAACCGATGACCCCCTCGGGCTGGGGGGATTGCTGTTTGATGCCGGCAGATTGCTGCAACTCCCGCCGGACTGTACCGACCTGCCTGGAGGTCTGATCAATCGGCTTTTGCGATCAGCCATAGTCGGAACGGATCTGTTCCTGCAAAAGGGAGGCCTTAACCTTGCGGTCGGACAACGGCTTGCATTTCGAGAACTGGGCCTGGCGATCGGGCTGGAGATCGCTGATACCCTGCCGCTGGACAGACTGCAGATTTCCGATTCGACCTTGCGGCAAATCCAGTCACTGTCTCACTATCAGCCGGTGCGTACCCATATCCTGAAAACATGGTTGATCGCGGCAAACCAGAAACAGGACAGTTGGCAGGCGCATATGGATATCAACAGTGTCATGCTGGCAACCTGCCTCGCCCCGGCCGGGTTTCTGGTTCTGGCATCCCCCATAGGGAAAGCCCTGAAGAATGAGCATCACAAACAGTGAAATCGCCTCCTTGTTTCGCAAACTGGCGGACCTTCTGGATATCGAAGGCGCCAACCCTTTCCGCATCCGCGCCTATCGCCAGGCGGCACTGGTCATAGACACCTTCCCGCGGTCAATCGCCGATATGGTGGCAAACGGCGAAGACCTTTCACAACTGCCCGGAATAGGCAAGGATCTGGCGGGTAAAATCCAGACCATCGTCAAGACCGGAGATTTCCCGACGCTGGACGAGGTGATGGAGCGGACCCCGCCGGTTCTGACGGATCTGTTGCAGATCCCCGGCCTTGGACCGCGCAAGGTCGAACTGCTCTACGAATCCCTGGGGGTCGAAACGCTGGCGGATCTTGAAACCGCCTTGCGCAACGGCCGGGTTGCCGGCTTGCCCGGCTTTGGTCCCAAGACAGTATCCAACCTTCTGGCCGAACTTGAAAAACTGAGGCTGAAGGGGCCGGAAAAGCGGCTGCCCATAGTCGAGGCAGATCCGATCGCCGCTTCACTGATCCGCTATCTGTCCGCATTTGAGGGCGTTATCAAAGTCCAGATGGCCGGCAGTTTCCGGCGGCGCAAAGAAACTGTCGGTGATCTGGATATTGTTGCCGCAGCCAGGAACGGGCCGGGTATGATCCGGTATTTTTGCGCCTTTCCGGACGTGAGGCAGGTCGAACTGCGGGGGGTAACACGCGGCACGATCATTCTGAAATCAGGATTACATGTAGACCTGCGGGTCGTTGGCGAAAAAAGCTATGGCACGACGCTTGCCTATTTTACCGGCGCGCGCTCCCATACGATTTCCATACGAAAGCTGGCTGTCAAAAATGGCTGGAAACTGAATGAATACGGGTTGTTTGATGCTGCGGGAAAATCTTTGGCCGGGGCCGATGAACAGGGCCTTTACAAAGCCTTCGGCATGGCCTGGATACCGCCGGAATTGCGCGAAATGCACGGAGAAATGGAAGCGGCGCGCAGCAAAAACCTGCCCGACCTTTTGCCGGAAAACGCCATAAAAGGTGACTTGCGCGTCGCCTCCTCCGTTGCCCCCTTGAGCGAACTTGCCAACCGCGCCGGGGCACTCGGCTATGAATGGATCGGGATTGCCGACCCCTTCCCTTCAGACCGGTCCGGCCGGAAAAAGCTGCAGACCCGCAATGACAGGATTGACCGTTTCAATGCGGGCGGCGCAGCCGTGCATTTCTTCAAGACCGCAACAATTGAAATCCCGCTGAATGGCGGGCTCCCCGATGACAGCGATCTGCTGACGCAACTGGATTACCTTTGCTGCTATCCGGCAAATCACGCTGGTTCCGAAGGGGCCGATCCAACCGAAAGCCTGATCAGAACAATGGATCAGGCCAAAGCCCTCGACCTGCCCGTCATACTGCTGCAACTGACAGGCCGGCAGATCAATGCGCAGGGCAGACTGCATGTAAACCTCGACGCCATGGCAGAGCACGCGGCAAAGCTTGGCCACGCCATCGAAATCTGCGAACAGCCTGATCAACTGGGTGTCAGTGATACCCAATGCCAGCGTCTCCTTCAAAAAGGTGCCCGTCTGGCGCTTGCAAGTGGCGCGATGAGTCCAACCGATTTATCCATGATGAAATACGCTGTTTGGCAGGCACGCCGCGGCTGGGCGGAAAGCCGCAATGTTGCAAACTGCCGCCATTGGAAAGAGGTTTTCAGATAATCTTTCCCGGAGAGTGCCTCAATGAACCGGATAATCCGGATCGCAGGCCTGCTCGATCTGGATGGTTGCATGCGCGATGGCGTGATGGTTTTTCAACTCTGCGCGCACGGCATGCAGAAACGCATCTCCCGGCGCACCATCGGGCATGACCAGATGCGCCGTCAGGGCTGTCTGTGTCGTGCTCAGCGGCCAGATATGCAAATCATGCACGTCGCTTACACCGGGAAGGCCTGCCAGATAGCTTTCTATGTTCTGACGATCTACCGTATCGGGAACCGCATCCATGACAGCACCGGTGGCCTTGCCCAGAAGCTGCCATGCGGTGACGGCAATCAAGAGACTGACGCCGATTGCCACAACCGGATCCAACCATTGCCAGCCGGTCAGCAAAATCCCACCAGCCGCCAGAACAACCGCCAGAGAAACCGCGGCATCTGCCGCCATATGCAGATAAGCACCTCTGGCATTCAGATCATTCCCGTGACCACGAAACAGCATTGCCGACCCGGCATTGATCAGAATACCCACGCCGGCCACGACCATTACAGTACCACCGGGGATTTCGACCGGATCTCCAAAGCGGTGAATTGCCTCCCAGACGACGGCACCCGACCCGGCGAGAATGGCAATGGCATTTGCCAGGGCAGCCAGCATCGTCGCGCGGCCAAACCCATAGGTATAGCGTTGCGTCGCGGATCGCCCCGCCAGGGTTGCCGCCCCCCAGGCAATCAGCAATCCGGCCACATCTGTCAGATTATGTGCCGCATCCGCAAGCAATGCCAACGAGCCGGTCCAGAACCCGGCAATGGCTTCAAAAACCACATAAGTGGCGTTCAACCCGACAGACCAGCGAAAAGCCGGAGTAAGGTCAACATCGGAAATATTGGAAGCCGAATGGTCATGCGGCATAATAATGGCCCTGATCTGTTGCGGATCGTGTTTGCAGCAAGCCTATCCGAACAGATAAATGCAGACCAGCCGGTTGGGCAGAAAAGGCGGCGATGCCTGAAATCAGTCTGTTGCGGTTTTCGCCAAATGCTCAAACAGCAGGGCAACAGCCTCTGCCCCCGGATCATTGTGACCGGCGAGTTTTTCTTCTGCGATATAGCTGGCCCGACCGGCCTTGGCCCGGGTTATGCTTGCGGTCATATCCGCGCCTTTGCGGGCGGCCAGGGCCGCTGCGGGATAGCCTTCTGACAGGGCCTCAAGAGCCGGGAACAGCGCATCAATCATCGTGCGGTCCCCCGGACGGGCTCCCCCGACCTGCTGTATGCGGTCGAGTCCGGCCTTCAGTGCGCCGACAGTATCCTGGCCACTGGCCGAAGCATCCCCCGCCGCTGCAAAGAAGATGGCCAACAATACTCCGGACGATCCCCCCATGGTCTGGCTGAGTTCCTGACCTATGGCCCGGTATAGCTGGGTGGCATCGGCCAGTGGCAGATGGTCATATGCCCCTTGCAGGGCGCGCGCCGCCGTCGCGAGCGTCGATCCCGTGTCGCCATCGCCTGATTTCGCATCCAGCGCGTTCAGTTTCCCTTCAGCGCTGATCAGCGTCTCACAACATTCTTCAATCAGTTTTTGTGTTTTTGCATTCTTGGAGGGCATTGGCTGAATGGGCCTTAACCCGTCGGCCAGGGGAATAATCGGTATCTCACCCACCGGATTGCATCCGGGCCACGCCCAGGGGCCAACGGGGACCTTCAGTGCCACCTCTTCCTCATTTCCCACCGGAAGCAGAGATACGGAAAACCCCTGCATGTCCAGGGACGTCATCAGAGGCGCCGGGCCAACCATCCAGTGAATTTGACTGCCAATCCGTGATCGCACCAGTTCTTCGGCCAGAACCGCCATCTCAAGCGGTGTTGTCCCGCCGAGATTGTTCAGCAAGGCCACATGCGGCCCCGGCCCGATATTTGGCGCCAATCTGTCAACCACCATCCCCATCGCAGCATTCGCCCCGGAAAAATCCACCTGCTCTATACCGGCCTCGCCATGGATTCCCAAGCCAAGCTCGGCTTTCCCGGCCTCGATCCGGTTTTCTTTCGGCGACCCCGGCACCGTGCAGGTATCCAGTGACATGCCAATCGAAACGACACCATCGATGACATGTTTGGCCACCTGTGCAACCGTTTCCAGATCCGCCCCCTGTTCAGCCAAAGCACCTGCGATCTTGTGAACGAACAATGTCCCGGCCACGCCGCGCGGCTGAGGCAGATCAGGCAGCGCAATGTCATCATCCACCACAACCATTTCAACATGTAACCCCAGGGCGCGGGCACGTTCCGCCGCCAGGCCAAAATTCAACCTGTCACCTGTGTAATTCTTGACAATCAGCAGGCAGCCAGGTTTGCCTGTGACCGCCAGTATGCCCGCAAGTACCGCGTCAACCGAGGGTGAGGCAAAAACGTCGCCGCAGACGGCTGCCGTCAGCATCCCCTGCCCGACAAAACCGGCGTGTGAAGGTTCGTGCCCCGAACCGCCCCCCGAAACAAGGGCAACACGGGAACGGTCCCAGTCCGTCCGCACGACCACCTTGATATGCGGGTATCCGTCAAGACGTGCAAGCCGCCCACCGGCTGTGCGTAAAACCCCGTCAATGGCTTCGGTAACCAGTGTTTCCTTTGAGTTGATGAATTGCGTCATGGTCACTCTCCTCATTCAATTCGGGTTCCGCCCGCATCAAAATACAGCGGAGAACTTGGGGCAATGGCAACACTGTCACCGGGTTTCAGAAGCGTATGCACATCCGTCAAGGTGGTAATCGCATGATCCTTCAGTTTCAGATGCAGCCGGCTTTGATCGCCCAGGTGTTCGACCCTTACAACCGTGCTTTCCTGACCTTCACCCTGGATCAGCTGTTCCGGCCGCAGCCCAATCGTTACGGCACCGGGCGGGGCCCCGGGGAACAGATTCGCAGGCAACAGATTGATGCGCGGAAGCCCAAGCCTCTGCGCAGCGTATTGACTGACCGGGCGTTCATAAATCTCACGGGGAGGGCCAAACTGTATCAACGTCCCACTGTCCAGCACCCCCACATGGGTGGCCATTGTCATGGCCTCGATCTGGTCGTGGGTGACATAGAGAATGGTCGCGCCAAGACTTGCCTGAATACGCTTCAGTTCCACTCTCAGATCCGCACGCAACTTGGCATCCAGTGAACTGAGCGGCTCATCCATCAGAAAAATTCTCGGGTCGCGCACAAGCGCCCGACCGATCGAAACACGCTGCATTTCACCGCCGGAAAGCTCGGTCGCCTTGTTGTCCAGCTTGTGGCTGATGCTCAGAACTTCGGCGACCTCGTCAATCTTGCGCCGAATCTCGTCTTTTGGCGTTCTCAATACAGGTGAACGCAAGGGAAAGGCCAGATTTTCACGGACCGTCAGATGCGGATACAAAGAATACTGCTGAAAAACCATCGCAACATCGCGCTGTGCAGGCGTGTCGCGCACAACCGATTGTCCATCAATCAGAATATCGCCTGCATCGGGATGCTCCAGACCGGATATCAGCCGGAGCATAGTGGTTTTTCCTGCCCCGGTCGGTCCAAGCAGCACCACGAACGCACCGTCGGGAACCGTCATTGTGATATTGTCGAGCGCGCGTGTATCCCCAAAGGATTTCGAGACATTCGTCAGGGTGACTTCAGCCATTTTTCAGCACCCCTTCATTCAGCTCCGACACCAGGGCGCGGCCCGTTTTCCGTTCAAACAGGCTGATGGTGCGGGCATTGAACTCCAGCCCGACTGTCTGCTCCACAGTAACGGGCTGATCTGATGCTATACGCGCCTTGAGAACGCCGTTTGGCGACTCCAGAGTCACGATTTGGGTTGTCCCCAGATATTCTGTTGCCAGCACCCTGGCCCGATAGCGTGCGCTGTCTGACAAACGGACATGTTCCGGGCGAACGCCAAACACCAGATCGCCGCGCGCGCCTTCCCGCAGTTGCGGAACCGGCAATTCCACCCCCTCAAGCTCGACGCTGCCTGCCCCCGCGGCAACGGTGCCGCTGAACGGCAGAAAGCTCATCGGCGGGGAGCCGATGAATTCAGCGACAAACTGCGTTGCCGGTTTGTCATAAATATCCTGTGGCGTGCCAAACTGTTCGATCACCCCGTGATTCATCACAACAATTTTGTCCCCCATCTGCATGGCTTCAAGCTGGTCATGCGTTACATAAACGGTCGTTGCGTTCATGCGGTCATGCAGGGCGCGTAATTCCTCTGCCATATGTTCCCGGAATTCCGCGTCGAGCGCCCCCAGCGGCTCATCCATCATAAAGGCCTTGGGGTCGCGTACGATGGCGCGCCCAAGGGCCACGCGCTGGCGGTCTCCACCGGACAACCCGCCGACCGGCCGATCAAGAATGTCTGCGATCCCGAGGATGGCAGCCACTTCGGCCACTTTTTTTCGTACCGCCTCGCGGGGCATGCCCTGGCTGATCAAGGGATAGCTTATATTGCGGCGGACATTCATATGAGGATAAAGCGCAAACATTTGAAAAACAAAGGCAATATCTCTCTCACTCGCCGGTTTTCCGGTGACATCCTCGCCGTCTATCAAAATCTGCCCGGAGGTCGGCATTTCCAACCCTGCAATCATCCGCAGCGTGGTGGTCTTTCCGCAACCGGAAGGTCCGAGCAGCATGAAGAACTCTCCATCCTGCACGGTAAAAGAGGAGGCTTCAACAGCGTTGAAATCGCCAAAATCCTTACGCAGGTTCCGGATTACAATCTCTGCCATTTGCTACTCCGGAAAGTGGCTCACGATGATGAACATCACCGTTCCAACCAGCGTTATGACAAAGGAGTAAGTATAGGCCCATAAAACAAAAGGCTGCATCAGCATGAACACCCCCAACCCGATCAGAACCGTGGCGGTCATTTCCCAGGGGCCGCGGCGAAGACGCAGGATTCCATTGAAAAAACGGCTCATTTTCGGACTGCTCCAAAGGTTATGCCACGCAAGAGATGTTTTCGCAGCAGGATGGTAAAGATCATGACCGGCAACAGAAAAATCGTTGCCCCGGCGGCGACGGCCGGCCAGTCCTGCCCCCCGACACCAATGATTGTGGGGATGAAAGGCGGAGCGGTCTGGGCATTGCCACTGGTCAGCAGCACAGCAAACGCATATTCGTTCCAGGCAAAGACCAGGCAAAAAATGGCGGTCGAGGCAATGCCGGTTGCCGCCTGCGGCAGCACAACCTTGTAAAAAGCCTGAAAGCGCGTGTAGCCGTCAATCAGCGCCGCCTCTTCATACTCTCGGGGAATTTCGTCGATGAACCCCTTGAGCAGCCAGACCGCAAGGCTGATGTTGACCGCTGTATAAAGCAGGATCATCCCCAAATGCGTGTCGGACAGGCCAAGCGTGCGGAACATCAGGAAAATGGGAATTGCAACGGCAATCGGCGGCATCATGCGCGTCGACAATATGAAAAACAGCAGATCATCCTTGAGCGGCACCCTGAAACGCGAGAATGCATAAGCCGCCAAAGTCCCGAGGAAAACCGACAAGAAGGTCGAGCCAAACCCGATGATCACCGAATTCAGGAAACGCTGCCCATAGCGGGATGGCCCGGCAATGACCATGTTGCGGTTACGTACAATCGCCTCATACCAGGTTTCCGGAGGCGGCAGGGCCGCAAGTTGCTCTGGCGCAACCCGCGTTCGGGTGGTGAACAGGTTCACATAGCCTTCCAGCGTCGGCTGGAACGTGACCTTTGGCGGATAGGCAATGGCATCAACGGGTGATTTGAAACCTGTCATGAAAATCCACAACAGCGGCATGATGGTGATCAGGGCGTAGAGAACCACCAGTGTTCCGGCAATCCACTTCTGCCTTCGGGTCGGATCGGTGATCGAATAGCCGCTCATCTTTCTTTCACCTTGTTCAATGCTTTCACGTAGATCGAAGCCAGGCCAAACACTGTCACGAAAAGAATGATCGCATAGGCGGATGCATAGCCGGTCCGCCATTTTTCAAAGGCTTCCCGTTTGAGGTTGATCGACGTCAGTTCGGTTGTGGAACCGGGGCCCCCACCGGTGAGTTGAACCACGAGATCAAACATCTTGAAATTTTCTATCCCCCGGAACAATACGGCCAGCATGAGAAAGGGCAGGACCATTGGCAAGGTAATCGTCCAGAACTGTCGCCATTTACTGGCCCGGTCTATTGCTGCAGCCTCATAAATATAGTCAGGAATGGATCGCAACCCGGCGAGACAGATCAGCATGACAAAGGGCGTCCACATCCAGGTATCGACAATCACAATGGCCCAGGGCGCAAGCGAAACCTCGCCCAGCATGGAAAACGATGATGGGTCAACGCCACTGAAAAACGAAACCACGTAATTGAACAGGCCGATTTGCGGCTGATAAAGGAAAGTCCAGAAGTTCCCCACCACGGCAGGCGACAACATCATCGGCAGGACAATGATTGTGGTCCACAGATCATTTCCCTTGAACTTCCTGTTGATAAGCCAGGCCAGCGTGAAGCCGATCAGAACCTGCAGCGCAATTGTCCAGAACAGGAAATGCGCCGTGGCCTGCATCGTCAGCCATATGTCGCTGTCCCCAAGGATGCGCTCATAGTTCCTTAACCCGATATATTTTATTTCCCGGCCCGGCCGGTTGGCCTTGAAATTGGTGAAACTGAGGTTGATCGTCCAGATAAGCGGGAAGATGTTGACGGCCAGCAACAGAAAAATAGATGGCGCAACAAAAATCCACGCAATGGTTCGGTCGGACAGGCCTCTGATTTTTCTTGCCAGTTTTGGTGGCGTTGCTTTTGCAACGCGGTCAATCGGAGATGCAGACATACGGTGTCTTTCTGGTCGGAGTGCCGTATCGGGCGGGCCGAGATTCAGCCCCGCCCATCGTCAAACGCCTGCGCCGGGACGGCACAGGCGAAGATCAATTTACAGTTTACCTTCATCCTGGAAAGTTTCGGTCCAATCCTCGACCAGTTTATCAAGGGCTTCCTGTGCCGTTCCCTTGTCAGCAACGACATAATCGTGAAGCCGCTTTTGCATTGCCAAAAGCAATTCAGCATAGGCGGGTTCCTGCCAGAAATCCTTCACGTCGCCCATTGCGACCAGAAAGTCCGCAGCAAAGGGCTGACTGTCCTTGAAACTGGGATCAAGCAGCACCGATTTGCGGCAGGAGTATCCACCGAGTTTCCACCACTGCGCCTGAATCTCGGGTTGAGCGAACCACTTTATATACTCAAGTGCCGCGTCCTTCTTGTCGGAATAGCTGACAACAGAAATGCCCTGCCCGCCCAGCATGGACCCGGCGACTTTTTGCGGCGGGTTGGGAAAGAACCCGATCTTGTCGCCGCCAATATCCGGATCGCTGTAGAGGCCGGGGAAGAATGCAAACCAGTTCATGCCCAGTGCAACCTGTCCGGATTTGAAAGCATCCAGGCTCTGCTCCATATATGCGTCGGTGTAGCCCGGAGGTGTCGCCGTTTTATAAAGCGTTTTGTAAAACTCCAGCCCCTTGACGGAATCCGGGCCGTTCACAGCACCTTCCATGTCATATTTACCGGGAGTGTTTTCAAACTTGAACCCAAAGGTAAACAATGAGCCAAGCGCGCCCATGGTGATGCCTTCGGAACCACGCTCGGTAAAGATCGCCGCGCCATAGCGTTTCTTGCCGTCTATTTCGCGTCCCTGAAAGAATTGCGCAATCTGCAACAGTTCCTCCTGGGTTTGCGGCTCGCGCAGATCCTGCCCCGTAGCCTCTTTGTATGCGGCCTGAATCTCCGGTTTCTCAAACCAGTCCTTGCGGTAGAACCAGCCATTTGCATCCCCCATTGCCGGCAGCGCATAATAATTCGGCGTGCCTTTGGGCCAGGTTGAATAGGCATAGACCGTAGCTGGCAGAAAATCGTCCATGCTGATGCCTTCTTTCTCAAAGAAGTCATTCAGCTTGACATAATGGCCGTTTTCAGCGCCGCCACCGATCCATTGACTGTCTCCGATCAGCAGGTCGCACAACTTGCCACCGGAATTCAGTTCATTCAGCATCCGGTCGGCAAAGTTCGGCCAGGGTACAAACTCGAACTTCATCGTATTGCCGGTCTTGGCCTCAAAATCCTTGCTGAGTTCAACAAGCGCGTTCGCCGGATCCCAGGCCGCCCAACACAGCGTCAGTTCCTCGGCCGAGACGGCTGTCGCGGAAAATCCGGTTGCAACAGTCAATGCGGTTGCCGCCAGTAATCTGGTCGTTTTCATTGATAATCCTCCCGTTTTTGCCCCCAAACGGCCAGTTCTTCAAATAGCAAGCCTTTGAAGGTATGGGATTGACGCTAAATGAGGAACGTACCTCAAGTAAAGATATTTCTGGAAGATCCATGGAGCGGGCCCAAATCCCGACTTCCCGCATCGGCCTCCCCTTCAACCAGTCAGATTTTTATTCAGTATTATCAATAACAATGCGGGCAATCTTCACCTGCGTCGAGATAGGTGGCATCAGCCATTTCCGGCCCTTTCAGCACATCGCGCATGCTATCAGACAACAAAACCAGCCAGCGCCATGCTTATGCATCAGCCCGGCGAATCGCAAACAGGCGAACACGCGCGGCTTGTTGTTCATTCCAGCCCGAGCATTTTTCGGTTGGCCGTTTCGTCACTGCCGCTACCCGCAAAATCATCAAAGCTTTTGTCTGTCACCCGAATGATATGATCGCGCACAAAGGCAGCACCTTCGCGTGCACCGTCTTCCGGGTTCTTGATGGCGCATTCCCATTCCACCACCGCCCAACCATCAAAACCGTATTGCGTCAGCCTGGAGAAAACCGCCCCGAAATCCACCTGCCCGTCCCCCAGTGAACGGAATCGGCCAGCCCGGTCTATCCAGGATTGATATCCGCCATAAACCCCTTGCCGCCCTGTCGGGTTGAACTCTGCATCCTTGACATGAAACATACCGATGCGGTCGTGATAAATGTCAATATTCTGCAAATAGTCCAAAGCCTGCAGCACATAGTGGGACGGGTCATATAGCATCTTGGCGCGCTCATGTTGTCCGACACGCTCTAAAAACATCTCGAAACTCACACCGTCATGCAGATCCTCACCCGGGTGAATTTCATAGCAGAGATCCACGCCCTTCTCCGAAGCGTGGTCCAGGATCGGCGACCAGCGTGCCGCCAATTCGTCAAAGGCCAATTCGACAAGCCCGGCCGGACGTTGTGGCCAAGGGTACACATAGGGCCAGGCCAATGCGCCGGAAAAGGTTGCATGTGCGCTCAGCCCCAGATTACTGCTGGCCGATAACGCCATTTTCACCTGGTTTACCGCCCATTCCTGTCTGGCTTTCGGGTTGCCACGCACCGCCGGAGCGGCAAAGCCGTCAAACGCCACGTCATAGGCCGGATGAACCGCCACAAGCTGCCCCTGAAGATGTGTGGACAACTCGGTAACAACCACGCCGTTCTCAGCGGCCATTCCCTTGAAATCATCACAATATCCTTTTGATTTTGCAGCCTTTTCCAAATCGAACAGGCGCGTATCCCAACTGGGCACCTGCACGCCTTCATATCCGCAATCGGCGGCCCATCGGGTGATGTTCTCCCAGGTGTCAAAAGGGGGGTCATCCGCTGCAAACTGCGCAAGAAACAGTGCGGGCCCCTTGATCGTCCTCATGGCATTCACTCCTTGTGAAACGCCTGAAATCTGCTGGTTTCAGGGCAGGTTTTCCTTGATGATGATATCCGTGCGGATACGTTCCTGAGATTCGATAATACGCCGACCGTCGCATTTTGCCCGCAGAATGCGCATGGCGCTCCGCACCAGATGCCCCACATTCTGGGTTATGACTGCGTCTATTTCATCCGCCAAAAGCCCGGTGCGTGTGATCGGCGTCAGTTCATGGGTAATCACCACAAGATCATCCAGCCGCCCGGAGGCACGCAAGGCTGCAAGAAATGCCTCATTGATTGGCCCCAGAGAGTATACCCCGGCAATAGATGGGTCAGACTGCAAAACCGATTTGACAATCTTCATCATGCGGGCGGGCTGGTCACGCAACTCCAGCGATGGCAATACCTGGATGTTCCCAAACCGCTCGGCCATCACGTTATCAAAGCCAAGCCGCCGCTCTATGCTGTCACGGGCCAGCATGGAACTCGCTGAAATCAGGATCTTCCCGGTGAAACCACCCAGAAACCGCCCCATCAGTACAGCCGCAGTGCGTCCGGCAGCCACATTGTCTATTCCGACAAAATGATCACGATCAGAGCTCGGAATATCTGACACGAGCGTCACAACAGGCAGGCCCGTTTCTTTCAAATGCCGGATTGCATCGCGAACGGCAGGGGTTTCCTGTGCCAGAACAGCCACCCCGGAATAGAGTTTCGGGCCAAGTGAATTCAGCAAATCGGCAACAACATGCGCGTCATGCATTGGGGTGGAAATGATCTCAACGGCCATACGGTCAGCCGCATGGGCCTCCCCCGCCTCAAGCAGGGCCGCGCGCAGAGTCTCGACAAACTGCCCGGCCCCTTGCGGCAGAACAAAGACAAACCTGTACTCGCGTTTGCGCGACAGGTTCGCGGCTGTCAGATCACGCACATAGCCCAATGTTTGCACGGCCGTCTGGACACGCCGTACAGTCTTTTCCCGCACGCCCGGCCGGGAATTCAACACCCGGTCGACCGTGGCCAGACTGACACCCGCCTCTTTTGCGATATCGTGAACCGTGGGTTTTCCCATGAACGCTCCTTGAAAACCACAGAATACGAGGCTTTTCTGATGTACGTCAATCAGTTGGGATAAGGGGCAGTGAAAAGGTGTTTGTTTGCAAAACAGATCACTGCCGGATCCGGCGCATCTGCGGATCATAAAGCGGTGCCATGTGAACCTTGCATTTTACCCGTTCGGTGGCCACTTCCAGTTCATAACTGCCCTCCATGATGTAATCCCGCGTCACCCCGTCCGGGTTGCGGACATAGCCGTAACCGATTGATTTATCGACGGTATAGCCAAAACCGCCCGAGGTCAGCCAGCCGACACGTTCGCCGTTGCGATAGATGGTTTCGCGGCCCAGAAGCACCACGTCGGCATCGCAGGTGAAACAGGCCATCATCTTTTTCACGCCACCGTCCGCCTGCGCCTGCGCGGCCTCGCGGCCCTTGAACGGGGTGTTGCCCTTCAGCTTCACCGCCCAGCCAAGCCCCGCTTCCTGCGGGGTGTGGTCGGGGCCGATGTCGGCCCCCCAGGCGCGATAGCCCTTTTCCAGCCGTAGCGAGTCAATCGCGCGGTAGCCGGCATTCACCAGCCCGTGTTCCGCCCCCGCCTGCATCAGCGCCGCATAAACCGTGGTGGCGTATTCGACCGGCAGGTGCAGCTCCCACCCCAACTCGCCAACGTAAGTCACCCGCAGGGCCAGAACAGGGCAACCTTTGATGCCGATGGTTTTGGTGCTGCCAAAGGGAAAGCCCGCGTTCGAGACATCGGCGCGGGTGACTGCTTGCAGGATGTCGCGCGCACGCGGTCCCATCAGCGACAGCACGGCGTTGGAGGAGGTGATATCGAACAGTTGGCAATTCATCCCCGCCGGAATGTTGCGGGAAATCCAGTCGAAATCATGGGTGGCAAAGCCGGTGCCGGTGACGATGTAGAATTCATCCTCCGCCACCCGTGCAATGGTCAGGTCGCATTCGATCCCGCCGTGATCATTCAGCATTTGCGTATAGGTCAGCGCGCCGACGGGTTTGTCCACATTGTTGGCGCAAATCCAGTTCAGCGCGGCCAGCGCATCCGGCCCTTTCAGCGCGAATTTGGCGAAGGATGTCTGGTCGAACAGCACCGCAGCCTCGCGGCACGCCTTATGCTCACGCCCGACCGCATCAAACCAGTTTTGCCGCCCGAAGCTGTAGACATCCTGCGGCGTTTCACCTGCGCCGGCAAACCAGTTCGCCCGCTCCCATCCCAGCTTTTCCCCGAAACAGGCGCCCTGATCCTTCAGCACCTCGTAAAGCGGCGATTTGCGGCAGGGACGGCCCGAGGAATGCTCCTCGTAAGGCCAGGCCATGGTGTAGTGTTTGGCATACGCCTCGACCGTGCGGATGCGCACCCAGTCGGTGTCGAAATGCGGTCGGCCAAAGCGGCGGATGTCGGCAGACCACAGATCAAAGGGCGGCTCGCCGTTTTTCACCCATTCAGCCAGTGCCATGCCCGCGCCACCACCGGCGGCGATGCCAAAGGCATTGAACCCCGCGCCGACAAAGAAATTGCGCAGTTCGGGCGCTTCGCCGATGATGAAATTGCCATCCGGCGTGAAGCTCTCCGGCCCGTTGGTCAGCGTCTTGATCCCAGCGGTTTCCAGCGCCGGCACGCGGCCCAGTGCCAGTTCCATCAATGGTTCGAAATGGTCAAAGTTGCTGTCCAGCAGCGTATAGTGGAACCCCTCGGGGATGCCGTCCACCGCCCAGGGGATGGGGTTGGCCTC
>JALSRG010000104.1 GCA_026984915.1 Marinosulfonomonas sp.
CCTAGGGGCACGATTTCCGGTTCTGCCTGCGATAGCGTTGGGGGCTCATGCCGGTCCAGTTTCGGAATGCCCGTGAAAAGGCCGATAGCTCGGAATAGCCCAGGCTGTAAGCAATTTCTGTCAGGGGGATGTCAGGGTCGGCAATATAATGTAGCGCCAATTCGTGGCGTGCTGCTTTGAGAATGTCGCCAAACAACAGCCCATGCGCACGAAGCTGTTTTTGAAAGGCCGGTTCGGTGACTCCAAAGAGGTTGGCCATGTCCGACACGGTGGGGATGCGCTCGCCCAGATGCAGCTTGACCTCGTTTCTGACCGCTGCGGCAAACCCCTGAGCGTTTGACTGTGCTTCGCACCGCCCCTGCAGAAAGGGCTCTATCACTGATGCCAGGTAGGGGTCGCAATCCGGCATCAGCGCATCCAGGTCGCGGCGTCGGAATGCGATGGCATTTGTGCGTCGACCGAACTGGACAGGTGCGCCGAAAAACTTTTCATGCTTTTCTTTTTCACCAAGCGAATCATGCTCGAATCTCACTTCAAGCGGCGTCCAGGATGGACCAAGTGCGGTTTTGAAAATGTTGCAGAACATGCCAACCGACAATTCGGCATCCTGCCTGCGGGAACGCACGCGAGGATCAAAGATGCGGTAGCTGAGCCAAAGAATGTCGCAATCCTGGATCAGGCCGAAGCTGGTATGGTTCTGATGGGCCGGGAAATATGTTTCCATATTTCGCAGGGCCGCGGCAAGGGTCGGGGCACTGATCGCGGCAAAGCCCAGCATACCCAACTGTTTCGGTGAAAAGTTGTGGCCAAATTCCAGACCGATATACGGGTTCCGGGTCTGGCGGGCGGCTTCGTTGAACAAGCGGCAGTACTGGTGCAGGTTAAGTTCTTCAAGCGGGTTTGAAATATCCTCAAGCTTCAGCCCGGCACAGCCAAAAATACGGTCGATATCACCGCCATGCTTGCGGAACAACTCTGTTGCGCCGCTCGTTGCAGCAGCCAGCACCTTGGCCGGCCTTGCGCCGGACAGGGCAAAAGAATCACTGGCTGTTCGCACAATTCCCCCCAGGTACCCTTATTTTATCGGGAAATCCTAGCCTGAAAGCTCAATAAAGTAAACTTGGGGCTTTGCCGGAATCGCCTGCGATCTTCTCCTGTCAAGATTCAGTTCGCTGTTGTCAAGCCCGGTTTGAATGCGGTTGGTAGGCTTGCCGGATAATAAAAGGGACTCATCAAAAGAATAGTGAAACCCAACAAGGAGGATGAAATCATGACGCTTACCCGTCGCCAGTTTACCCAGCGCACGCTTGGCGCTCTTGGAGCAGCCGGGCTGTTTCCCGCAGGTTCGGCAATTGCCGGGCGCACAGATCAGATGAATATTCTGTGCTGGGAAGGCTATAATACTGACGAGGTTCTGGGGCCCTTCCGCAAGGCCCATCCAGGCGCGGCTGTCCGCGCCGAGAGCGGCACCTCGGACCCGGATATGATCAACAAGCTGCGCGCCGGCGAAGTCAATGTCTGGGATCTGATCAATGTCAACCAGCCATGGGCCCGCGGGCAGCTCTATCCGGCTGGCCTGATCAAGCCGCTGAACAAGGAGCGCTTTGAGCCTTACTTCGAAAAAATGCTGCCGGAATTTGCCGCCCCCTATCCGCTGGCCTATGCTGATGACGGCAACCTGATCGGTATGCCGCAGCGCTACGGCCCGTTCAGTTTTGTGGTCAATACCGACAAGATCAGCCGGGAAACTGCCGAGGATCAGGGCTGGAAGCTGTTTCTCGACCCGGCGATGAAGGGGCGCTATGGCGTGCTGACCTATGATAACTGGAACATTATTCATATGTGCCTGACCGCGGATCTGAACCCGTTTGCCCCGATTGATGGGGCTGGCCAGGCGGCCTTCAAGGCGGTCGCCGAGCAGATCTTTGGCAATGCCAAACTGCTGACCGATGATTTGGTGGCGATGAACACGGCGCTGATCAATGGCGAGATAGACGCCTACTTTACCGGGGGAACCTATACGGCTTCGCCGGCCCGGTATGACGGCGCCACCAATGTGCGTGGCATCACGCCCAGTTCTGGCCCGGTCGACGGCAAGGGCGGCGTTGTCTGGATCGAGCTTACCTCGGCGGTCAACAACCCCGATCCATCCCCTCTGGCCGAAGATTTCCTGGAATTTGTGCAGCAACCGGACATCTGCAAGGCCGTGGCCTTTACCGAAGGCACCTACAATCCGATTGCACAGATGGCCAATCCTGAGGTGCGGGCCAGGTTCGATACCGAAGAACTGGACGCCATCCAGATGGACAGTCTGGAAGAGGAAATGGCGCGGTCACTGGATTACCAGATCGTGCCCAGCTATGATGCGCTGATTGACATCTATACCCAGGCGCGTCGGTCCTGAGGGCGTTTCATACCAGCTATCCGGCGCGTTCCTGACGCGTCGGACCTACTCACTAAAACCTTTGCAAGAGAACAGCACATGTCGTCTGACCCGATTCTCCGCCTGGAGGGCATCGTCAAGCGGTTTGGAAATTTCACCGCCCTGCATGCCATTGATCTGGACATTTCAGAAGGTGAGTTTCTAACCATCGTCGGCCCTTCCGGGAGTGGCAAATCCACCCTGATCCGTCTGCTGGTCGGGATGGATGATCTTACCGAGGGAGAGATTCGTCTGCGCGGCAAGCGCATTGACCAGACTCCGGCCAACAAGCGCCCCACCTGCATGGTGTTTCAGTCTCTGGCCCTGTTTCCGCATATGACGGTGGGGCAGAATATCGAATTTCCGCTCAGGATCCGGGGCGTGGCACCGGAGCAGCGCAAAATACGGGCGCTGGAACTGCTGGACTTGTTGCATCTGCCCCGCAGCTATCATGAAAAAGGCGTGACCCAGTGTTCCGGCGGCGAACGGCAGCGGGTGGCACTGGCAAGGGCGCTGGCTTTTGACCCCGAAATCCTGTTTTTTGACGAACCGCTCTCGGCGTTGGATTACCGCCTGCGCAAGGCGCTGGAAAAGGAGTTGAAAGACCTCCACAACCGGACCGGCAAGACATTCGTCTACATCACCCATTCCCTGGAAGAGGCGATGGTAATGTCTGATCGCATTGCCATCATGAAAGAGGGCAGGTTTGTTCAGATCGCCGTGGCTGACGAAATTTACAGCCGTCCGGTTAACCGTTTTGTTGCCGAGTTCATGGGCGAGGTGAACCTGTTTGATGTCGAGGGCGTGGACGGGGGCGTCTTCAGGGCACCGGAGATGGAAATTCACGTGAATGGCGGGGGCGGCGATTTCGGCTTGTCCCTTGCCCCCGGCGAAACCGGAACCCTTGTCGTGCGCCCGGAATTCATGCGTTTCCTGCCATCGGGGGAAACCGCTGATTTCATTCTGTCGGGGATCCTGCATGCGGAATATGCGCTTGGGTCGCGCATCCAGTACGAGGTTGAAATCTCCGGCGGCGAAATGGTTACGGTGGAAAAATTGCGCGAAGATCGTTTTACGGGGGCTCTTGGTGATACGGTGGTGCTGGGGTTCGATCTGGAAGCCGTGCACCTTATCCGAGAGGCTGGCCATGAAAAGCATTGACCATAAGCTCGGGTTTCTCAACGCCCTGCCGCTGACCCTGGTCCTGGGCGTCAGTTTTCTTATGCCGCTGCTGGTGATTGCCGGGTTTTCGGTCATGCCGCAGAAAGTTTTCAGTCTGCTGCATCTGCCGGATTTTTCCTCGTTTGCAGTGATTCTGAAGCAGGGTTATTACAAATCGCTTTTGTGGTCGCTGGGCATGGCGGCGGCGGCTACGGTGATTCTGTTCGTGATCTGCTGGCCACTGGCCTATGGCATGGCAAAGGTCTTTGGCCGGTTTTCACTGGTACTGACCATCGCAGTGGTGATGACGCTGTTCGTTTCGGAAAACATCCGGCTGTTCGGTTGGAGCCTGACCCTGATGAAGGGCGGGCTGTTTGAGGGCCATATGCGGGCCTGGTTCGGGGTTGGTTTCGATGGGCTGCTTTACAATGTGCCGATCATCATTTTCGGGCTGGTTTATGTCTACTTTCCCTTCATGTTGTTCCCGCTGGCCCAGGGCATTTCAATGGTCCCGGATGATGCGCGTCAAGCGGCAACCGACCTTGGCGCCACCCGCTTGCAGGTTCTTCGCCATATCGACCTGCCGTTGGCGGCACCGGGGATCATGGTCGGCTCACTGCTGACCTTCGTGCTGGCAGCCGGTGCGGCGGCAGAATCGAAAATTCTTGGCGGCCAGGCGGTGATCGTTATTGCCGATGATGTGGAAACCGCCTTTACCTTTGGCCAGAACTGGCCATTGGGGGCGGCCCTTTCGCTGATCCTCATTCTGATCATCGGTGCGATTGCCGTCTACGGAATCTCCAAGGTTGATCTGGATGCAATCATGGGGAGGAAAGGCCGATGAGACCGAACAAGTCAACGCGTATTGTCCTGTTTCTCTATGGCCTTCTGGTGATCGGCTTTCTCTATCTGCCGCTGGTTTCTGTCAGTTTCGCCTCGATTTCCAAAGCGCGCTATCTGACCTTTCCGATCAAGGCCTATTCGACCCGATGGTATGCAAAGGCCCTGGAAAGCGAGTCGGTGCGGGATCTGGTGATGACATCTTTCAAGGTGGCGCTCATTGTGACCGTCGTGTCGATGCTAGTCGGTTTCTTCGGGGCACTAGCCTTTGCCAGATACCAATGGCGCTATCGGTCGCTGTTTCAGAAGGTTATCCTTCTGCCGATCTTTTTTCCGCAAATGGTGCTGGGGCTGGCCTTGCTGATGTGGTTCAATTCGCTGGGAATCATCCCGACGTGGAAGACAGCGGTCGTGGCCCATCTGGTGTGGATTGCGCCAATCGCAACCCTGATCATTGCCATTCGTGCCTACAGTTTCGACCCGGCGCTGGAGGAGGCGGCCCGCGACATGGGGGCGTCGACCTTTACCATTCTGCGAGAAATTACCTTGCCGTTGCTGATGCCGGCCGTCATTTCGGCGGGGCTGTTTGCCTTCCTGCTGAGCTGGGGGAATTTCCCGCTGTCGCTATTTACCACAGGGGCCGATTCCACCTTGCCCGAATGGCTCTATGCCAAGATGGTATCGGGCTATTCGCCGCTGGTTCCCACGCTTGGGGTTCTGTCGGTGGTCGGGTCATTCCTGTTGATCATGCTCGCTTTTGCCGTGGTCTGGCTGATGCGGGGGATACGCAGGGCCGGAAAAGCCAAATCGTAATCATCAAATCGGGAGGTTGTCATGCTGACGTCATTGAAAGGGAAAAGTGTAATCGTGACCGGCGGGTCAAAGGGGATCGGTCGTGGTATTGCGCGGGTTTTCGCGGCGACCGGGGCCAGGGTAACACTGGCATCGCGTGGCGAAGAGGCGCTCAGGGCAGCCTGCGCCGAACTTGAGGCCGCCGGGGGCGATGTGCGCTATGAAATCTGCGACGTGTCGGACTGGGACAGCGTGCGCGCCATGGTTGACAGTACCGCCGCCGCTCAGGGCGGGCTGGATGTGCTGTGCGCCAATGCCGGCGCCTTTCCGCAAACCAAGATCGTCGACATGGACCCGTCCGAATGGGATCAGGTGATGGCGACCAACCTGCGCTCGGCCTTTCTGAGCGTCAAGGCCGCGATCCCGCATTTCGAGAGGGCCGGCAAGGGACGGGTGGTGCTGACCTCGTCGATTACCGGGCCGCTCACCGGTTATCCGGGCTGGTCGCATTACGGTGCCTCCAAGGCCGGACAACTGGGTTTCCTGCGTACGGCTGCGATGGAGCTTGCACGTTACAACACCACCATCAACGCGGTCATGCCGGGCAATATCTATACTGAGGGTCTCCAGGATCTGGGACAGGAATATCTGGATGGCATGGCTGCGGCCATTCCGCTCGGGCGCCTGGGTGCGGTCGAGGATATCGGCAATGCGGCGCTGTTCTTTGCTTCGGACGAAGCCGGCTATATCACCGGCCAGCAGATTGTCGTCGATGGTGGGCAGACCTTGCCGGAATCCCTTGAGGCTATTGATGAAATTTGAAAACCGAAAGGCAGGGCCATCATGGAACCCGTCGAAATGTCGCTTGAGGACAGCCTCAAGCTGTTGGAAACGCTTGCCAATCAATCACTTCAATTGTGGGATGTGCCGTCCGGCGCCAAGGCCCGCCTGATCAACGTATCGGAAAATGCCACCTATCTTGTCGAGGCCGCCGGCTACAAGTCGGTCCTGCGCATCCACCGCGAGAATTATCACAGCGAGCGGGCGATTGAATGCGAACTGGCCTGGTCAGACGCGCTCAATGACGAAGGCGGGGTGATCACCCCCGGTGTCTATGTGGGCCGTAATGGCAAGCGGGTGCAGTCCGGGCAGGTGCCGGGCCTGCCGGCGCCGCGCTTCATGGTCTTGTTCCATTTTGTCGAGGGCAATCCGCCGGACGAGGCCGACAACCCCGCTGGCCATTTCGAGGAACTGGGCGAGATCGCCGCGCGCACCCATATTCATTCGGCCGGTTGGGAAAAGCCCGAGCCGTTTGAACGTCTGATCTGGGACGAGAACACCGTTTTCGGACCCGCGCCCACCTGGGGCAACTGGCGCGACGGGCCCGAGGTTACCGGTGCGGTGCGCGAGGTGCTCGAACGGGTGGAGCAACGGATCAAGGTGCGGCTTGGCAATTTCGGCAAGGGGCCGGATCGCTTTGGTTTGATCCATGCCGACATGAGGCTGGCCAATCTGCTGGTGGACAAGGGCAAGACGCGGCTGATCGATTTTGACGATTGTGGCATGGGTTGGTATCTGTATGATTTTGCGACCGCAATCAGCTTTATCGAAGATCACCCCGACGTGGCAGTGATGAAGGATGCCTGGGTCAGGGGCTATCGCAAGGTGCGGGCCCTGAGTTCGGCGGAAAAATGCGAGATCGACACCTTTATCATGCTACGCCGAATGGCGCTGCTCGCCTGGATAGGCAGCCATATCGAAGCCCCCGAGCCTCAGGCGCTTGCACCCGGTTTTGCCAAGGTGACAGCGCGATTGGGACAAGAATACCTGAGAATGTTCGCGTCAGCCTAGCCGATGTCAACTTTCCCCGCGCGTGGGTCAAGCGGGGGAGGGCGAGAATCGGGTTTACTCGGATCAATCACGAAGAGGATCTGCCATGAGCCAGAAAAAACAGGATTTTCTCGCCCGGTCCAAGGAGTTCTGGAACCCTGGGAAAACCCAGGACTGGATCGACATGGGCGTTGATCTGGTGATCGATCGGCGTGAGGGCTACTACCTGTTTGATATGGACGGCCAGCGGCTGATCGACATGCATCTGAATGGCGGCACCTATAATCTGGGCCACCGTCACCCTGAATTGGTCGAAGTGCTCAAGGCGGGGACTGAGCGCTTTGACATGGGCAACCACCATTTCCCGGCCCTGGCACGGGTGGCGCTGGCCGAGGCCTTGCGGGCCACGGCACCGGGGCCGGATTTCAAATATACCGCCTATGCCTCGGGCGGGGGCGAGGCGATCGACATTGCCCTGAAAACCGCGCGCCATGCCAATCAGAAACGCAGGATCGTTTCGATCCACAAGGCCTATCACGGCCATACCGGCCTGGCCGTCAAGGCTGGTGATCATCGGTTTTCCAAGTTGTTTTTATCCGAAGATACCAATGATGAATTCATCCATGTCAAGTTCAACGATCTGACGGCGATGGAGGATGCCCTGCGCGGGCGTGATGTGGCCGCCGTGATCATGGAGACGATCCCGGCCACTTATGGCTTTCCCATGCCGGAGGAGGGCTATCTGCCGGCGGTCAAGGCCCTGTGCGAGAAATATGGTGCGCTTTATATCGCCGACGAAGTGCAGACCGGGTTGATGCGGACCGGCGAGATGTGGGCCTGCACCCGTTACGGGGTAGAGCCCGATATCATGGTTACCGGCAAGGGCATTTCGGGGGGAATGTATCCGATTGCCTGCGTGCTGATCACCGAGGCCTGCGGCGGCTGGCTCAAGGAGGACGGCTTTGGCCACATGTCCACCATGGGCGGGGCTGAACTGGGCTGTGTCGTGGCGATGAAGACGCTGGAGATCGTCCAGCGGCCGGAATCGCGTTCAATGGGCCAGTATATCGCGGATTTCCTGCGGGCGGGGCTTGATGACATTTGCGCGGCCTTCCCGGATTTTTTCATCGGGATTCGCCAGCACGGGCTGGTGATGGGGCTGATGTTCAACGATCCGGAAGGGGCCAAACCGGTCATGAAACGGCTATACGAAAACGGGGTCTGGGCGATCTTTTCCACCCTTGATCCCAGTGTGCTGCAATTCAAGCCCGGCCTGTTGCTGAGTCAGGCAGATGCCGAAGAAACCCTGCGCCGGATGGCAATCGCTGTAGAGCAGGCGCGCGAAGACGTCATGGGCAACCGGCGGAGGATGGTCTGATGACGGCACAACAGGTCGAACCGCTGGTCGATATTTCCAACAGCGATGCGGCGCGGGTGGGGCGCGCTGAGATGATGCTGGAACGCGCCCGCTGGGCAGCCACGGTTTTTGAGCGTTATGACCGCGAGGCCACCATGGCGATTGTCGAGGCGGTGGCCGCGAAGGCGCATGAGCATGCCGCCCATTTCGGCGAGGCGGTAGTGGCCGAAAGCGGCTTTGGCGTGGCCGCGCACAAGAAAATCAAGAACGAGTTGACGGCGCATCCGCTGGTGGATTTCTATCGTGATCAGGATTTCGTCAACGCCCGGGTGGACGAAGCACGCAAGATCGTCGAACTGCCGCGCCCGGCCGGGGTGATCTTTGCTCTCACGCCCTCGACCAACCCGATCGCCACCCTGCATTTCAAGGCGATCCTGGCACTGATGACCCGCAATGCCATCGTCATCAGCCCGCATCCGGCGGTCCGTGAAAGCTCGGTCGCGGCGGCGCATGCCCTGTGCGAAGCGGCCGTGGCTGCCGGTGCCCCCGAGGCGGTGATCCAGATCCTCGAGCACCCCACCATCCCGATGGTCGAGGCCTTCATGCATTCGCCCAAGACCAATCTGATCCTGGCCACCGGCGGCACACCGATGGTGCGCGCGGCCTATTCGTCGTCGAACCCGGCGATCGGAGTCGGGCCAGGCAATGCGCCGGTTTATGTGGACGCCACCGCAGAGATCACGAAGGCGGCCCGGCGCATCGTCGATTCCAAATCCTTCGACAACTCGGTGCTGTGCACCAATGAAAGCGTGCTGATCACCACGCAGGATATAGAAAAGCAACTGAAAATCGCACTGAAATCGGCTGGCGCCCATATCTGCAGCGATGACGAGGTTGAGCGCCTGCGCCGGTTCCTCTTCCATCCGCGCGGTTTCAACGTCGGGGCAATCGGGCGCGATGCCAGCTGGATTGCCGGAGAGTGCGGTATCCGGGTTCCTTCGTCGACCAGAATCCTCGTGGCCCCGATTGGCCGCATCGGCGTTGAAGAACAGCTGAGCCGCGAAAAGCTCTGCCCGGTTCTGGCCCTGCATGTGGCCAAAAGCCGTGACGCAGCCATGACCCAGGCGCGTGCTGTCCTGCGGCTGACCGGTGCCGGCCATTCGGCAGCGATCCATTGCCGTGATGAAGCTGTGATCATGCGGTATTCCGGTATGGTCGAGGCCTACCGGGTGATCGTGAATGCACCCTGTTCGCAGGGCGCGGCCGGTTTTGCCACCAATCTGGCCCCGACCTTTACCATCGGCACCGGCTATTTCGGGCGTTCGTCAATCGGCGAAAATATCGGCCCGCAGCATTTGGTGCACTGGACCCGGATTGCCCATAATTCCGACAAGGGTGAACCCTTCGGCGAATACCACGGGCTGAAACGCGAGTTTCGCGGCCCGCTGGCCCATGCGCCGGCGGATGGCGTGCCCGGCGCCGGGGCTGCGCAATCGCCGCGGCATGCACCGCAATCGCCAGCCCTTGATGGCGCCAGCAAAGACGAATTGCGCCGGCTGATTGCCGAAGAACTTCGCGACCTTCTGAGAAAGTAGACGATCATGGCCGAACTTCGTTCTTTCATCTTTATCGATCAGTTGCAGCCCCAGACGCTGGCCTATGTGGCGACCTGGATGCGCGGCAATCTTCCCCGTCGCAACATGGCCGCGCAAATCATCGAGATAGCGCCTGGTCTGGATATCGAAGCGTTGACGGATGTGGCCCTCAAGGGCGCCGACGTCGCGGCCGGGCTGCTGGTGGTTGAACGCCAGTTTGGCACGCTGGAATTTCACGCCCGCTCCACCGCCGAGGTACAGGCCGGAGCGCAAGCGGTACTGGCTGCGCTGGGGGCGCGGAGCGAGGATGCGGCACCGCCAAAAATCCTTGCATCCAAGATCGTGACCCGGGTCGATCGCCAGCACGCCTTTCTGATCAACCGCAACAAGATGGGGTCGATGATTGTGGCCGGCGACAGCCTGTATCTTCTGGAATGCCAGTCGGCGTCCTATGCCATTCTGGCTTGTAACGAGGCCGAGAAGGAGGCCAATATCAAGGTCATAGATTATCGCATGATCGGCCCGAATGGCCGAGTCTATCTGGCCGGGGACGAGGCCGAAGTGCGCAATGCCCGCGATGCGGCCGAAGCCGCGTTACGCAGTGCCGGGGCCCGCTGATGACAGATCTCCGCCAGATGATACGCGACATACTGCGCGAAGAACTGGGCCGGATGCGCGGTTCGGTTCCCCCGGAGCCGCAGGTAACTGTGGAACAGGTCCAGATCCGCTCGAATGCCGATCTGGCGGGTTTTGTGCAGCGCCTGCTGACGGCGGCACAGGATGGCCGCCTGCGCGCCGATATAGAGGCGGGGCGGCATGTTTTCCGGCTGGCTGATACCGGTGTATCACCACCAATTCAGGCGCATCAGCCACTGGCGCCGACACCGGGCGTGGCGCCAGCGGTCCGCTTTACACGCGGTTTGGTGGGCGAACGCGACGTGGCCGCATTGGGCCAGGAAGTCCGGCGCCTGCAGGTGGGCACATTGGTGCGCTTTACACCATTGGCACGTGACGAATTGCGCCGGCGTGGCATCAAGATCGAAAGGACAGCATCATGATACAGGGCCGTGTAACGGGACGGATCTGGTCCTCCAAACATATCGAAACCCTGCCTGGGGGTGCGCTTCTGGAAGTGGCGTTGGAGGGGGGCGGCAGCCTGATCGCGCTCGACCCGCTGGGCTGTGCCGAAGGCGAGTCGGTGCTGGTCACCCAAGGCTCGGTGGCGGCAGGATATTTCACCGGGATCAAGGCGCCAATCGACGCGCTGATCATCGGGTCGATCGACGAAACCTAGGGGCAGTTTTGCCCAAACCAGACTGAACGAAAACCTGAACAAGGAGAAGCAAAATGGCTAGTCAGGCACTTGGAATGATCGAAACCCGCGGCTATGTGCCGGCATTGGCAGCGGCCGATGCCATGGTCAAGGCGGCAAATGTGGAGATTGTGGCGCGCAACGAGGTCGGCGGCGGTCTGGTTTCGGTCGTGGTCAAGGGCGATGTCGGAGCGGTCAAGGCCGCCACCGAGGCGGGTTCCGAGGCCGCCAATCAGATCGGCGAGGTGGTTTCGGTACATGTGATTCCGCGCCCGCACAATGACCTTGGCAAACATTTTACCGCAGTCGCCGCAAAGTAGATACAGGGTAAGGACAGCGCCATGACCGAACTTCGCGTCTATCTGCCGATCCATGATCTGCAACCACAACTTGCGGCCTGGCTGTCCTCTCCGACGCGGGCGCGGGGCTATCCGCCGTTCGAGGGGCAGAACAGCCTGATTATCGAGGTGGCTCCGGCGCTTGCCATTCATCACATTGCAGATCTGGCCCTGAAGGAAGCGCCGGACATGGAGCCGGGGATTCTGTTCACCGAACGCCAGTTCGGCCTGTTGGAGTTGCATTCGGACAATCAGGCCGAACTCGATGCGGCCGGCAAGGCAATTCTCAAAGGAATCGGCGCCCGGCAAAGCGACCAGTTGATGCCCAAGGTGCTCTACCACGACATCATCGAAGACCTGTCCGATCAGCATGCGATCATCCTGAACCGCTCGCGCGATGGCTCGATCCTGGTGCCGGGTGTTTCGCTGTTGATTTTTGAGATGGCACCGGCGCTTTTTGCCTGTGTCGCAGCGAACGAGGCCGAACGCGCCGCCCCCGAAGCAACCATCAACGATGTGCAGATGATGGGGGCCTCGGGGCGGATATTCATGTCCGGCACGACAGAAGACATGCAAAAGGCCCGCGATGCCATCATCAATACCCTGGAAAAGGTGAAAGGACGCAAGGCGTGAGTGATTGGAAAACCGCCCATCGCAGTTTCTACTACCGCAATGCCCCGCCGCCCGAAGATATTGTTCTGGAGCCGGGGAAAACGGCGCTGTTGGTCATTGATATCCAGAATACATATCTGGAAACGCCCGAGGAGCCACAGGAAGCCGGTGCCTGGGCGCCCTTTTTCGAGCGCATGCGCACCACGGTCATCCCCAATACGGCCAGGCTGATGGCCGTGGCCCGCAAGTCCGGGGTCGAGGTGATATTCGCCCGCATTGCCTGCCAGAAGCCCGACGGGCGCGACCGCTCGCTCAGCCAGAAAAAACCGGGGTTCAACTATCTGCTTTTGCCCAAGGACCGGGCCGACAGCCAGATCGTGCCCGAACTGGCGCCGCAGGATGACGAAATCACCGTGATCAAGACCACCGACAGCGCCTTGACCGGCACCAACCTGCGGTTGATCCTGCACAACATGGGCATCGAGAATGTCATCGTTGCCGGGATATTCACCGACCAGTGCATCAGTTCGACCGTACGCTCTCTGGCCGACGAAAGCTTCAACACGATCGTCGTGGAGGATTGCTGTGCGGCAGCCACCATGGACCTGCACCGGCACGAACTGGCGGTGATCAACATGATCTATTGTCATGTGGTGGCGCTGGAGGATGTGCTGGGGTTCGTCCGGTAGCCGGAAAGCCTTTATCACTTAACCTGCTCTGATGCCCCGTTTCATATGCGGCGGACATCCGGAATAACTGGCGGGCAGGCATGTGTAGCTTCTTGTGATTGGCTCGCTGGTGCATCGGCCTGATGGTTCCAGGGGCGATCACAAATAAAGCGCTTGCAGAACTGGCGCAGCTTGGATAATCAACGCCACACGGGTGATTAGCTCAGTTGGTAGAGCGCTTCGTTTACACCGAAGATGTCGGGAGTTCGAGTCTCTCATCACCCACCATTTTCCTTGATGCGGATACCGTCAGGCCCAGTTGCAAAGCTGCTGATCTGCCAGATTGCGCAACAGAGACAAGGATGTTTCGCTGTCGTTCAGTGCCGGCACCATAGAGAAGTTTTTGCCGCCGTTCTCAACAAACGCCTTTGCCGCCCGGATTTGCAGTTCTTCCAACGTTTCAACGCAATCCGCGGCAAATCCCGGCGCAATGATGACAACATTCTTTTGCCCGGCTCGGGCCAGTTCGACAAGGGTTTCTTCGGTATCCGGGCCTATCCACACGGCGCGTCCGCTGCGTGACTGGTAGGTCAGCAGAATGTCTTTGCCCAGTGTCTTGCATAGTTGTGCGACGGTTGCCTCACATTGCTGCTGATAGGGGTCGCCCTTGTCGATGAAGGCCTGGGGAAGACCGTGCAGCGAGGCGATGATCGCGTCCGGTTGCCAGGCGAGCCTTGCCAGATGATCGCGCAGGCTGGTCGTGATCGCGTCGATATAGGCAGGATGGTCGTAATAGGGAGGCACCATGCGCAATGTGGGCTGATGGCGCATGGTTTTCAGGGTGTCAAATACCCTGTCCATCGCGCTGGCGGTGGTTGCGGCGCTGTATTGCGGATAGAGCGGGAAAAGCAGAAGGCGGTCGCAACCTTTGTCTGCCAGGCTTTCCATGCCTTGCGCAATTGACGGTTTTCCATAACGCATGGCCCAGTCAACTTCGATTTCGGGATTGGCCTGATAGCCGGATGCGAGCTTTTCGGCCTGTGAGCGGGTGATTGTTTTCAGAGGGGATTCATCGCGCTCGCGGTTCCATATCTTTGCATAGGCTTTGCCGCTGCTTCTCGGTTTCCTGGTCAGGATGATGCCGTTGAAAACCAGCCACCAGACCGGACCCTTGGCCTCAATCACCCTTTTGTCGGACAGAAATTCCCGCAAATACCGGCGCATCGACCAGAAATCCGTTGCCTCAGGCGTGCCAAGGTTGATGAGCAGGATGCCGATTTTGCCCTTTTGCATTCAGGCAAATCTCAGGATTTTCATGGTCTTGTCGGCGGGTTGGTAAGCTGAGGCATCCTTGGCGCCGTTCGCGATCTGTCGCAGGAGTGGAACATCCTTGATGGTGACCGATGAGAGCGTTTTGAATTCAATAATTCCCTGTTCTTCGAGGTCGCGAAAGCACCGGCTGACGGTTTCCGGTTGCATTCCCAGATAATCCGCAAGGTCAATCCGGCGCACCGGGATGGACACGGTGCTTCCCTGGGGGGCAATCGTATAGTGACACCGGCATTCGAAAAGGAAGGAGGCAAGCTTCTCCAATGCGCGTTTCTTGGCCAGATCGGAAGAGTGATCCATGGCCCGAAAGGACTGGTTGCGCAGGTTTTCCCACATGATTTCCTGGGCATCTGGATTGTTTTTGACAATCTGTTTGAAAACTTGTGGCGAGAGGCGACAGATATTGGCCTTGCTCAGCGCAATGACCTGGCCCCGCGCATGATCAGCGAAGCTGCGAAAATCGATGATGTCCCCTGCCATGAAAAAGGCTGCGATTGATCTGCGCCCGTCCTCCAGCAGATGCTGGATACTCAACACACCCGAGGCGACAGCGATGATCGGCCAGGCTTTGAGAGCTTCGGCACTGACGGCTTCGCCACGGTGCATGGCCATCGTGCGCGAAATACCACTGAGGTTCGTCAACTCATCGGGCGAAAGATGGGAACAGAAAAAATCCCTGTTGAAGAAGAGCGAGCACTGTTTGCACTTTTCCGCCGGCATTGAGCTCATGAGTTATCTTCCCCCAGTATTTTGGTGTTGCCTCCGGCTGAGTATGGAGTCATTGGCAACTTGCTATTTACATATATCAGAACCTGCCCTGATAAATGTTAAAGGTTGTTAACTTTTGTAAAATAGGGTTTCTGTCAGGGCCTGTTTTGCGGATTGCGAAAACTGCGAGGGAAAGCGAAATGCGGCGTATTCTGATCGTTTTTGGTCTGACAGCGGCAACAATGCTGTTCATTTTTCACAGCGCCGACTGGTATGCAACGAATTCTGCCCTGCCGAGATACTGCAATAATCCCGACGAAACCGTTGCAATTGTCAGAAAAATTCTGACCAGCGATACGCCGGTTGAAAACCAGAAGAAGCGACCGTTCATTATTGCCGCCAAGTTGATTTTTCTGGTTCCGCAGGAAGATGGTGAAACTGTCGAACAGTATATTCCCAGATTGCGCAACCGCATTTCCGAAACTTGCGGAACCACCTATTAGGCACAAAGAAGCGCCGCCGCAGGGAAAATCTGCAAATCTTGACCTTCGTCAATTACTTGCCCCGGCTTGTGTGGTGGGTTGTCCAAACCTGCAACAGGACACGCGTTGGTGAGACCGGAATGACAGAAAAGAAAGAAAGTACCCTGGTAGGCAAGCTGGTATTTGGCCTGACAGCAGTTGCGATGCTGTTCTTCTTCTGGTGGCTCCTTCTTTACGATCACGGTGTCGTGTCAATGCATCATCAATAGGGGGCATGAATGCTGAGAAACAAATGGCTTGCACTTGTCATAGGTTTGGCATTCTGGGCCGCATATTTCTATTTCATCGACAAATCCATCATGGAAGGCCAGGGCTTGCCTGTCGCTGCCAATCTGATGCCAAAGTAGGTGGTCCAATGAAAAAACAAACCTTGCATGTTTCTCTGGGTCTGCTTGCTGTGTTGCTGCTGGTTCTGATCCCGCAATACGGTTTCGCGGCAGGTGATGAGGTTGCCGCCGTTCTGGAGGGGGCGCCAAAACCCTCGCGGCTCGATTATCCGATGATCTGGGGCATTTCCGGGCGGACCGTTGTCTGGAGTATGGCGCAGATGCACCTGTTTCTGGCCGCATTCGTGCTGTCGGTTCCCCTGTTTTCGCTGGCGACAGAGTTCATGGGCACAGTTACCGGCGATGACCGGTTTGACAATATGGCGCATGAATTCATGAAAATCAGCATGGCGGCTTATTCGTTGACGGCGCTCGTCGGCGGCGGTCTCACGTTGTCACTGTTCCTGTTTTACCCGCAAATGATGGGCTACATGCTCAAGGTTTTCCGCGGGCAGGTGCTGGTCTATGCAGCCCTGTTCGGATTTGAGTCCATCACGCTTTATATTTACTACTATTCGTGGGATGCCCTGCGCCGTGGCAACCGCAAATGGTTCCATATGTCGATCGGTCTGACACTGAACACGATCGGTCTGACGCTGATGTTCATTGCCAATGCCTGGGCCACGTTCATGATGTCGCCGGCAGGGGTCGATCCGGCCACGGGTGCCGTCACCGGAACGATTTGGGAAGTGACTCGAAACCCGCTCTGGAACCCATTGAACCTGCATCGTTTCCTGGCAAATATTGCCTATGGCGGGGCGATCGTGGGGGGCTATGCAGCCTATATGTTCCTGGCCGAAAAGGACCCGGTCAAGAAGGCGCATTATGACTGGATGGGCTATACCTCCAACTTCATCGCGATTCTCGGCTTTTTGCCGCTCCCCTTTGCCGGATACTGGCTGATGGCCGAAATTTACGCCTATTCCCAGCAGATGGGGATTACCGCCATGGGTGGGATTCTGGCGTGGCTGTTCATCATTCAGGCGGTGCTGATCGGCACCATCATGATGGCGGCGAACTATTACCTGTGGAGCGGTTTGATGCGTACGGATCGCGGGGCGCATTATGCAAGATATGTGAAATACATAGCGGTTGTGATTGTCGGGGGGTTCCTGGTTTGGGTGACGCCGCATACCTTGCTTTTGACATCGCAGGAAATACAGCAACTGGGTGGTACACACCACAAATTGCTTGGGCCGCTGGGCATCATGCCGGCCAAGAATACCGCGGTGAACCTGATGCTGGTTTTCACCTTCATGTCGTTCCAGATGTTTTACCGCTCGTCGCGTATCCCCACTGTTTCATGGGCGAAAGCGGGCAATATGTTTATCGTCGCGCTCTATGTGATCGGTTGCATCAATATTGTTGGTGCGGGCCTGTATGGCTATATAACGCCGACGGTTTACAAGGTCGGCGCCTCTGTACCGCAGGTTGTAACCACCCTGACCATCATCATCGGTTCTGTCATCATAGATGTCTTTCGCCTGCGCGGATCAAAACCTGAAACCGTTCATTGGGGGCGGATGTCCGAACGGTCCCAATATGCGCTTTTCGTTTTGCCGGTCGCCTTTACCTGGTTGATGGGGCTGATGGGCTATATCCGGTCATCGCTGCGCACCCATTGGCACGTTTATACCATCATGAAAGACAACTCTGCCGAGGCTTATATTCCGACAATCGGCCAGGCGGGGAACACGATTACCGCCATTACGCTGGGCTTTATGGCGATCATGGTGTTTGTTTTCTGGCTGTCGCGGCTGGGTGCCACCAGGCAGGATGAAACGGAGGCCCCGTCATGACGTTTCTTCGGGTTGTGTTGTTCAGTGTCGCCGTCCTGCTGGTCTTTACCGGTTTTGCCAATGTCCTGCCGCAGATTCAGTCGGATCCGCCCAAGGAAGAGATCATAGATACAGGGTCGCTTGATATGGCCGGGATGATTTCACTGGGGGAAAGCCTGTTCAAGGGCAAGGGCACCTGCACATTGTGCCATAATGGTATGGGGCGTGCGCCTGACCTGCTTGAAATGAACCTGGCTGAAACCTTTCCCGAACGCCTGAAAGATCCGCGTTACAAGGGGGTTGCAGCCGGCAAAGAGGGGCCGAAAGCCATTGAAGAATACATACATGAATCAATGGTTGATCCTTCGGCTTATGTGGTGGCGGGATTCGGTAAAAAGGGCACGAACGATACAGAATCGCCGATGCCGACCATCAACAAACCACCTGTAGAATTGAACGAAATCGAGATAAACGCGGTGATTGCGTTTCTTCAGGATCGTGCCGGTATCGAGCCTACGGTTCCGCTTCCGAGTGCCGAGGATGTGGTTGTTCCGGACGAAAGCAGCTCGGAGGGCCCGGATGTGGCGACGACCGCAGAAGATGCAATTGACAAGTTTGGCTGCGCGGCCTGTCACGACCTGTTTGGCAGTGAAGCCGACACCGGCCCACCCCTGGCGGGCATTGGCAAACGTATGAGCCGGGGAGACCTAATGGATGCAATCCTGTACCCGAACGACACGATCGCAGAAGGCTACGAGGCAGATATCATGCCGCAGGACTTTGCCGAGCAGATGAGCGCAAGCGAGCTGACGCTGATCGTCGATTACCTTTTGAATCTGCCTGAGTGAGGGGAGTGCAATCATGATGCGTTTTCTCAAACATCCCCTGTTTCTTTCACTGCTTGCACTGGGCATCATTTATGTGGTGTTTGCCTATCTTCTTTATCCGCCTTTGCCGAAATCACTGCTGATCCAGTATATGGTGATTTGCACGGTCGGAGTTTTGCTGGTTGCGACATTTGACGATAGAACCGCCGCCAGGATGGCAGAGCCAATCATGGGCGTTCTCGGCAATCCCAGATTGCTGCCTCTGAGAATTGCAGCCTTTGTTGCCGTCATGGGTGGGGTCGGGTGGCTGTCGTATGTTTTTGTAAAACCGAACAGTGCGGCACCGCTGGAATTGCGCACGATCCATCCGGCGCCGCCGTCTTCTCTTAAGGTTTACGGGAAAACCGTTGATCTGCTGACGCTGCAAAATCCGATCCGGGAACAATATTCCAAGGACAGTGAAGAGTTTGCCGCCGCCGTTGGAGAGGGTAAGGAACTATACTACAAGAACTGCTATTATTGCCATGGCGACAAACTGGAAGGGCAGGGGCATTTTGCCGGTGTTTTCAATCCGCGCCCGATCAACTTTCAGGATGTTGGTACAATCGCACAATTGCAGGAATCCTTTCTTTTCTGGCGCATAACCAAAGGCGGCCCGGGCCTGCCGCGTGAAGGTACGCCCTGGGCTTCGGCAATGCCGGTCTGGGAAGAAATGCTCGATGAAGAAGACGTGTGGAAGATCATCACTTTTCTTTATGATTATACCGGGCATGAGCCCCGTTCATGGGAACTGGACAGCCAGTCATCAGAGGGGGCGGTCGATGCCGCCGCAGCTCAGCCGGATACGGGCAAGGGGGCCGAGACGCTGGATGCGGCAGCCGTTGACGCGATCTACATGAAACGTTGTTCACAATGTCACGGGGAAGAAGGGGACGGCCTGGGGGTTGCCGCCGAGACGATGTATCCGGCCCCGCGCGATTTCACCATGGGGTTGTTCAAGTACAAGACGACCGATGCCAATAGTGAATTTCCAACCGATGAGGATTTGCGCAATACAATCAGAAACGGTCTGACCGGCACGGCAATGCCGGCCTGGAAAGATGTCCTTAGTGACGCCGAAATCGACGCGCTGATCCAGAAGATCAAGGTATTCGGATATTGGGACGAAGAAGATCCGGCCGATCTGAAGCCGATCGAACTGGGAACCCCGCCAAAGGCAACCCCAGAGTTGATTGCCCGCGGGCGGGAGCTGTTTGTAAAAGCCTGCGTGCAATGCCACGGTGACGAAGGGCGGGGGAACATAACATCGGGCAAACGGCTGAAAGACGATGCCGGCAACCGTATCTGGCCGCGCAATCTGACGCGACCGGAAACCTGGCGGGTCACCCGTACGGCAACGCAGGTTTTTCAGCGGCTTTCGACGGGTATTCCCAGCACACCGATGCCCGAACATACCACGACCATGAGCATCGAGGACCGTTGGGCCATTGCCGATTACGTGATGACCTTGCGCGAAGGGTCCGTGCCTCTCAGTCAGGGCGAAACCGTGGTCAAGGCGGTCCGGGTTGACGGGGACCTGCCCGAGGATCCAAAGGATCCTGCCTGGGACAGGGCCCCGGCCATGACATTTGCAATGTCGCCGAATATCATCAAGGAACCCCGCCTGTTTACCTCTCTGAATGATATGGTGACGGTGCGTGCGCTGTATAATGACGATAGCATTGCGCTGCGTCTTGACGTTGATGACCGGACATTTTCTGTCCCGGGATCGGAACTGGAGCGCCAGTATGCATTGCAAGGCGTTGACGCAACACGCGACGCAGTTGCGGTGCAGTTGCCGCAGGCCCTGACCGGCACCAGCGAAAAACCCTGGTTTCGCCATGGTGACAAGGATAACCCGGTCAACATGTGGTACTGGGCCGCGCCGAGCCAGGAGCCGCAAAGCCCGGAAATGGCCTCGGTTCTGGATGCGACCGGGCCGAACAAACCGCCGGTTCCGCGTGCGGACAGTTCTGAATTGAAAGCACATGGGGAATGGAAAAACGGCCGCTGGCAGGTTGTTTTCAAACGGGCTCTGAAAACCGATGCGGCAAATGATTTCCAGTTTGAGGAAGGCGCCTATACACCGATCGCCTTTGCCGATTGGGATGGTCTTGCCGGCGAAAAGGGCGGGCGCCACAGCTTTACATCCTGGTATTGGCTTTTGCTGGAGCCGGAAGAAAACCCGGCAAGGACTTATGGAATTCCCGCCGCGCTGGCTGTGCTCGCCGGATTGCTGTTTCTGGTCGCTGCCCGAAGGGCGCGCAAACGCTATTCCTGATGGGTTTTATGAAATATGTTGAAAAACAGAATATTAGGAGAAGCTCTTCTGTCTTGATTTGGCGACAAACAGCAGACACAAAAGGCAACAGGACTTCTGTTGCCATTTGTTTTTCAGAAAATTCCGTAAATCACAAAATCTTGATACCCGTCAATGATCAGCAATCTGATGCTCTCCATTCTGTTGCGTGAGACCACGGTCTGACTCAGCAATCGAGTCGGATTTCATTTCAACAGAAAGGGAGACCGATGAAAGTATCTCGGTTTATAGGCGGCTCGGTATCCGCTCTCGGGGCGGCGGTGTCGTGCTGGGCGGTTCTTGCCGGCCCTGTCTCTGCTGGCGACAGCAAACTGGGCCCGGTTGTGGCGCCCGAGTTTGATGCAGCCAAGGCGGCATTGGGCAAGCGGCTGTTTTTTGACAAACGTCTTTCGGGGGATGCGGCGATAGCATGTGCAACCTGCCATCAGCCCGACAAGGGGTTCACCGATGGACTGGCCTTGTCAGAGGCCTATCCCGGTTCCAAGGGGTTTCGGAACACGCCAACGCTGATCAATACCGCGCTGGCTGAAAACTGGTTCCTGGATGGACGTCTCGGCACCAACCTGAACGACGTGACGCGTGAGAGCATCACCGAAGACTACAGCATGAACATGGACATGCGCCTGATGCAGGAGCGTATCAAGCAGGATCCGGTTTATGTGCAGATGTTCAAGGATGCCGGATACGGCGAGCCGTCAAACGGTTCTGTGCGCAAGGCGATCCCCGAGTATCTGAAAACGCTGATCTCGAAAAATGCGCCGTTTGATGCTGGCACCATGTCGGATGCTGCCAAACGCGGCCAGGCCCTGTTTGAAGGCAAGGCCGGTTGTGTGGCTTGCCACAGCGGCCCCCGCCTGACGGACGATATGGCCTACAATATCGGCGTTCCGGAGAATCCTGATCTCTGGTCGGACCCGATGCGCGCCATGACATGGACGGCATTTGCCAGCTTCATGGGTGTTGAAAACTATATGAACGTCCGGCGTGATGTCGGGGCACAGATCATTCGCCATCCGGCTGACGGCAGCGATATCGGCAAGTTCAACACACCAACCCTGCGCGAGCTGAAATACACGGCGCCTTATATGCACAATGGCATGCTTGCGACGTTGCAGGATGTTGTGGCGTTCTACAACGCCGGTGGTGGTGATGATCCGAACAAGGATCCGCGCATCAAGCCACTGAACCTTTCGGCTGATGAGCAGGCCGATCTCGTTGCCTTCCTTGAAGCTCTGTCCGGCGATCCGCTGACCGGGCCGGATTATGTCTGGGAAGACGAAATTCCAACCAACTATCCCGTCATCGAAGACTGGCGCGAAGTTGCAAATTAAAGAAAGGGAGCTGGATCAATGAAACCGATTAAAAACTCCTTCTTGCTGCTTGCCTCGGCTGCTGCCATCGCGACTTCGGCGGGTTTGGCAAGTGCGGATGGCGTGGCCTATCCGCCATTGGCCCCCTTGGGGGATCCGCCCATTCCGGCAGATAACCCCATGAGCGAGGCCAAGGTTGAGTTGGGCAAGATGCTGTTCTGGGATCCGCGTGTTGGCGGAGATGCTTCAACAGCCTGTGTAACCTGTCACGAACCCGGCCAGGGCTGGGCTTTTGGTGACAGTCTGTCACGCGGATATCCGGGCACAGTTCACTGGCGCAACAGCCAGACCGTGATCAACAGCGCCTACTACGGGCAGGTTTTCTGGGCCGGTTCTGCCGCCTCACTCGAGAAACAGGCTCCGAGCGCTGCCAAGGGTGCGGTTGCCGGCAACGGTGAAAATGACGTGATGGAAACACGGCTTGCCTATATCCCGGAATACCGCGCCCGCTTCAAGGAAGTGTTCGGAACGGAATATCCGCTGATCGGGGACGCCTGGCGCGCGATTGCCGCATTCGAACGGACATTGATCGTCAAGGATACGCCGGTTGACCGCTATCTGGCCGGTGACAAATCTGCGCTGAATGCCGATGAAATTGCTGGAATGGAGCTGTTCAATGGCAAGGCCGGATGTATCCAGTGCCATAATGGCGCCAACACGACAGATGAAAAATACTATAATCTGGGTGTTCCGCCGGCCGAGCGCTGGGAGGAAGACGGCCTTGCGCAGATCACATTCCGTTACGAGCTGTATGCAAAAGGCGTGACCGAGGAACTTTATCGCAAGCTGAAGGATGATCCCGGTCTCTATTTCCGCGACAAGAACCCGGATGATATGGGCAAGTTCCGCACGGCACCGCTGCGCTATATCGCCTATACAGCCCCTTATATGCACAACGGTGCATTCTGGGATCTGGAAGAGGTCGTACAGTTCTACAACGCCGGTGGCGGTGAGAATGAATTCACCGATGGCACTATTGCCTCGACCAAAACACCACTGCTCAAGCCGCTTGGCCTGAGCGACGAGGAAGTCAGCCAACTTGTGGCATTCCTGAACGCCTTCAGTGGTGACGAACTCCAGGTCGAGCCGCCTGAATTGCCCGCATACGGATTAGTGGCTTCTGATTGAGCCGCAGGAGAGGAAATGAAATGAGTAACAATCTTGCAAATGAAACCCAGCTGTCCCGAAAGGAGATAGCCAGGAAAGTGGGCCATAAGTGCCTGGTTTCGCGGCGGAACTTTCTGATCAGCTCAGGTATCGCAACCACGACAGTCATGGTGACCATGAATGCCGGAACGGCGCTGGCCGAGCAGGTTCCAGCAACGATCACGACCTTTCCACGCAAGTTCGTGGTGAAGCTATCCGATCTGAAGCTGGATGAGCCGTTTGATTTTGTCTACCCGGACGACGGGGCGCATGCGGATTCAATGATCGTCAAGATGGGCGTAAAGGCCGGTGGTGGCCTGGGCCCGGACGAGGACATCGTTGCCTTCAACTACGCCTGTACGCATCAGGGTGGATCGCTGGTCGGCAGTTACAAGAAAGACACGAAATCGCTGGGGGCCTGCCCGCTGCACCTGTCAACCTATGACCTGACGCGGCACGGCATTCTGATTTCCGGTCAAGCCTATCAAAGCCTTCCGCAGGTTCTGCTGGAACTGGATGGTGATGATATTTATGCCACTGGAATTTTCGGGCTGATTTTCGGCCGCGAAAACAACTTGGCCGGTTAAAGGAGGGGAACAAATGACTACTCCATATTACATTCCGGACAGCAATGTACCGCTACCGCCGAAGAACGCCGAAGTTCTGACAACGGCTTGCGACTACTGCATTGTTGCCTGTGGCTATAAAATCTATCGCTGGCCGGTTGCCGGTGACCATAACGGCAGTGGCACTGCAGATGACAATGCCTTTGGCGTTGACTTCCCGGTGGAAACTCTGGGCCCCTGGGTGGCACCCAACCAGCATAATATCGTGATGCACAAGGGTCAGCCACATCATGTGGTAATCATTCCTGACAAGAGCGCCGAGTTTGTGAATACCAACGGCGACTCTTCTGTTCGGGGCGGCTGTATTGCGCAGAAATGTTACAACCCGGAAACGCCGACACGTGACCGCCTGAAAACACCCATGATGCGGTTGTTTGGCATCCTGACACCGGTGACATGGGATCTTGCGCTGGATGTTGCAGCGGAAATGGCAAAATATGTGATCAAGAAGCATGGTACAAATGCCTATGCGGTCAAGAGCCATTCCTACCAGTATATCGAAAACACATACGCCATTCGCAAATATGCATTGCGTTCGATCAATACGGCAAACTTCGCCAACCATGACTCACCGTCAAACGTTACCTCGACACCGGGGTTCCGGGACGCCGGGTTTGATAACTTCGGACCAAGCTATGAGGATTGGCGCGACGCGGAAACGCTGTTTATCTGCGGCACGGATCCCTACGAGACGAAAACGATCCTGTTTACCCAATGGATCATGGAAGGGATCAAGAACGGCCAGAAAACCATCATGATGGTGCCGCGCAAGACCGCCGGTGTGGCCTATGCCGAACAGAATGGCGGCCTGTGGCTCGATGTAACGCCGGGAACCGACCTTCTGGTTGTCAATGCCATTGCCCGGATCATCGTTGAAAACGGCTGGCAGGACAAGGAGTGGATCGAGAAGTGGGTCAACAACAAGTGGGAATCCTCTTCAGGCTTTGGCCAGGGGACGCGCAACACGCCGTGGCAGTGGCGCACAACCTGGGGTAAATTCCAGACCAAAGGCTATGATGACTGGGCCAAATGGCTGCTGGCGCAAGACGAGTTCAAGCTCGAAAATGCCTCGGCCGTATCGGGAATAGATGCCGCCAAAATCCAGTTGGCCGCCGAAATGATGGCCAAGCCGGAGGGTGACAAGCGCCCGAAAACCTCGATCATGATCGAGAAAGGGTTCTACTGGTCCAACAACACCGGCAATACCGAGGCCATCGCGGCATTGGGGATCATTGTCGGTGCTGGCGGACGGCCGGGGCAGGTCATTGGCCGTGCCGGTGGTCACCAGCGTGGTGGTGTGTCGGGCGGGAAATATCCGCGCAACAAATCACCGATGAAACTGCCGGGCCGTCGTCGCCGGGCGCTGGATACGGATACATGGCTGTTGTCGGGCCATACGCGCATGGCGCATGTGATCGGCACAACCTGGATCCAGTCCATGTGCGCGTCGCAGGAAATGTCTGCGCGTTTCCAGGAACTGACCCGCGGCAATCCGCATCAGATCCAATCCATGAACCGCGACAAGATTGTTGAGACACTGAAAGCACGGGTGGACTCGGGCGGCATGGTGGTCATCAATCAGGATATCTATCTGGTTGATCCGATCGGCAACCAATTTGCCGACATCATCTTCCCGGTTGCGACCTGGGGTGAAGAGGATTTCCTGCGGGCAAACGGCGAACGTCGTATCCGCCTGTACCAGAAATTCTATGATGCCCCTGGCGAAGCGAAACCGGACTGGTGGATCATCGGGCAACTGGCTCAGCGCATCGGCTTTGAAGGCTATGACTGGAAGACGTCCAATGATGTTGCAGAGGAGGCCGCACGCTTTACCCGTGGCAGCCGCAAAGACTTCAACATGGTTCTGGTTGCAGCGCGCCGGGAGGGTAAAACCCTGCACCAGAAGTTCCGCGAAATGGGAACAAATGGTATCCAGGGCCCGGTCTTCATGAATGATGACGGATCGCTGATGGGCACCAAGCGCCTGCATGACACGCAGCGCAAACTGCCAGCTACAGGCCCTGCCGCGGCGAATATGTTCAATAAGAAATTGACACATTTCAATTCGCAGACCGGCAAGTGCAACATCCAGAAATCGCCCTGGTCACTGTTCTCGGACTATTGGGAATGGATGAAGCCGAAAGGGGATGAGCTATGGTGCACATCCGGGCGCACGAACGAGCGCTGGCAGTCAGGGTTTGATGACCGTCGCCGCCCGTATATCGTGCAGCGCTGGCCCGACAACTATGTCGAAATCAACCCTGAGGATGCTGCGGCCCGCGGAATCGAAAGTGGTGACATGGTGATGATTTCCTCTGATCGGGTTCCGTCCCTGAAGGATGTCATTCTCGGTGTCGAGCCGGACGACTACTCGTTTGCCGGGCAGATGAAGAACGGCAATGTCAGGCTGGACGAAGCTGCCGTCACCGGTGTTGCGATGGTCACCCGTGCAATCAAGAAGGGGGTTATCTATATGGACTTCCTGCACACGAGCCAGCCGGCAAATGCGCTGGAAGGACGGGTTGTCGACTGGATAAGCGGCAACTACAACTACAAGATGGGTGTGGCGAAGATCGCCAAGATCGGTGAATCTCCGTACAAGAAATCCTTCCGCTCGATGTCTTTCGCACCTCGGGACATTGTTATCTGAGTTATCTGACAAAAATTTCTGGAGCGCGATTTCGCGCTCCAGAGCCGTACGAACAAGCAATAATCGGCCGTACCTGTCTGGTGCGGCCGAGCCTTTTCAAAGGTTGACGTACATCAATGCGCGACGGCTCGCTTCTCTCATACAGTCGAGAAATCAACGAACAGGTGATACCCCATGAAAACCAAGGCAACAGATATATTTATTGACCTCTTGAAAGAGGGGGCAGATGTGCATCGCTGCGCCGCAGCACGCGGGTTGGGCGTATTGGGAGGTACACAGTCTGTACCGGCTTTGGTCAAGGCGCTTCTGGATGAGGATCCGGATGTGCGCACCGATGCAGCTTCGGCACTGAGCCGCCTGAAAAGCCCGGAAAGCGCTGAAGCCCTGATGGAAAATCTGGTCGGCGATCCCGAGGGGGACGTCAAGATCGCGGCAATTCGGGCCCTGGTTGCCATGCGCCATGGCCCTGTTGTGCCGATCCTGCGCAAACTGGTCGTGTCGCGATCTGAGGATATCGCCTGGGATGAGGATGAGTTTTATTCCGACGGATGGGACAGTTGGCTGGATGTCCAGCTTGAGGCCATACGCGGTTTGGCAGAACTGGGTGACGAAGCAGCCGTGCCTGCCATCGTCTCGGCCATGACAGATGAAATGGGGCAGGACCTCTCTGAAACGGGTGTATCGGCGTTGGCGAAGCTGGGCAAGCCGGGAGCGGAAGCCCTGACGCAGTTGCTCGAAACTGCGCCGGAAAGATTGCGGCGCCAGATCGCCCGAGAGGTTTCAGCCGGGGCCAATGCCCATGTTGCCGGGCTGCAGGATGCCTTGCTTGAAGATGACTCAGTGCAAGTGCGCCTGATAACATTAGCCGGTCTCAAGCCATCAGATCCGAGACTGGAGATATTCATGGCGGACGCGAATAAGGACATTCGCGCCGCAGCCGTCAAGCAGGCTGGTGACACGTTTGCGGAGAAAGTGAAAACACTGATAGCGGATGCCTCAGCCAAGGTACGGACAGAAGTTTTCAAGGTGATTGAGGCTAATCCCGCTTCATTCAAAACAGAAAAGGTGGTCGAAAACCTCAAGACCGCAATCACTGGCGACCCTGGGGCAGCCAAGCACGCTGCACTTGCCCTGATGGCACTCAAGGGACCAAAAGTGGCAAAAGGCATTGCCCATGTCCTGACGGATGACAGTGTCCCGCTGGATTTCAGGTTGGCGGCCGTCGATGTCTTGAAAAAGGCAGGGCATCAATCCGTTCCGTCATTCCTGGCAGCGGCGGGCGTTTCTGAACGACAGTTGCGGCTGGCCGTTTTGGCGGCCCTGGTCGATTTTGCGGCGAATGATCCGATCTGGCCAAATGCAGCGGGTTCCGGGTTGCTGGCAGCCCTGAGGGGAGAGTTGGTCGAGCCAGACGAAGACCCCGAAAGCGAAGATGGCGAAGCCGCGTTGCAGGAGGCGGAAGGCGCAGAAGAGGAACCCGCCCGGATCAGCGAAGAAGAAATGCAGGAAATAGATGAAAGCCTGCCTTTGGTTGCTGTCCCGGCTGAAGAGAGCGGGGCGGCTTCGACTCTGGAATCAATAGCCGCCGTCAACCCGGAAGTGGTTGCCGATGAGCCGGCAGAGCCGATTGTTCTTGGCGAAGCAGAAAAGCGTCTCCTTGAACTGTCCAGGAAAAGGAGGCTGTCAAAGAAGAAAGTTTCGCTGGAAACGAACATAGCCCCCTATCTGGACGTAAAACGGTTTGCCGCGCGGCTTTTGGCCGGCGTTGTCAACAAGGACGTTACCGAAAGCCTTGTTGCGGCATTGCCTGATGCCGATGCGGAAATGCGGGTTTCCATCCTTTATTCACTTGGACAGCACGGCGAGCAGACGGGCGAACTGCCTGCGGATATAAAACAGCCGCTACTGGAACTGCTTGATACAACATCGGGCGAAACACGCCTGCTGGCCTTGCGGACATATATCTGGCTGGCCGGGAAAGACGTGGAGGAAAAACTGCATGACCTGCTTGCTGATGAAGACGACATGATCCGCGTCGAGGCTGTTAACGCCCTGGCAAGAAGAGGTGTTGCTGACGAAGCCTTGTTCGACAGCCTGAATGATCGCTACGTCGGGGTGGGCATTGCGGCGGCAAAAGCCATAGCACAAATCTGGAGGGATGAGGGTGCTGATGCGCTTGTGGATTATGCGCTGAAGAATGACGGAGCCCAGAGGCGCGACATTGGCCGTCTGTTGGGGGAATTTGCCCCGGAAACAGGAGCAAAACGGCTGATTGACGTTCTTGAGGATGAAGGCCAGCGGCAGTTCTGGCTTGTTGCAATCGACGCGCTTGGCGAGCTTTTTTCGCAGCAGAACAAATCGGATGAATTGAAAGTTGCCTGACGTGAGCGATTTCAGTCGGGTGGAGAACGTGTCTAAATCAGAGAGGAAAGAACCGTGAAGAAACGACTTGCAAGAACTGCAATTGCAGCCGGCCTTATTGGGCTGGCCACCATGGCATCAGCCGGGAAATACAAGGCAATTGAGGTTACTGATGGTGGAAAAATCGTCGGAAGCGTTGCCGCGGGTGACGCACAGCCCGATGTGCGGACCTTTACCATCTCGAAGGATCCTGAAATCTGCGGTGAGGGAACCCGCGAAGTTCCGCTCGTGACAATCAAGGATGGCATGCTGCAAAATGCCGTTGTTTTTCTGGTGGATATAAAAGAGGGCAAACCCATGCCCGAAGAATTGATGAAGCTGACCATCAATCAAAAGAAATGCACATTTGTTCCCTATCTTGGCGTTATGGCCAACCAGGGTGAATTGACCGCAGTAAATGACGACCACACATTGCACAATATTCACACTTATGAGCAGATCGGCAAAGCCCGCCGGACAATTTTCAATGTATCGCAGCCAAACGCCGGGGATACGGTTACAAAAACGATAAAAATGCGCCGGGGCGATGGCATGAAGGTCGAATGTGATGCGCATGACTTCATGCACGGCTTCGTTTTTGTGGCGAAAAATCCTTATTTCTCTGTCGTTGACGAGAATGGTCATTTCGAAATCGACGATGTGCCGGCCGGAACTTACAAGGTCATGATGTGGCATGGAGCGCTGGGCGAAAAGAAAGCAGGCGAAGTCACTGTGGACGCCAACGGTGAAGTCACAATGGATCTTTCTTACTGATCACAACCAAAGGAGCGCGGCAGATGCGAAAACGTAACAGGTTGAATCCATTCAATGTGTTTGTGCTTGCCGGCGCTTTGGTCAATGTCATCGTGGTATTGATGCTGGTGGGATATTGGCTGTTGCACTGAAAAAAATCGCACTGACCGGAGCAGCCGTTCTGGTTTTGGGGGCGGGAGGCTATGTTGCCCTCGCCCCTCGCGCTCCTGCGGGGATGGCATTCGTTCCGGGTGGTCCGGCGGTGCTGGGTTATGTCTATTATACAGGGCTGTTTGGCCCACGTCCCTATGATGTGGCCGGGTTCTGGATTGATAGGTACGAGGTCACAAATGCCGCCTATCGCAAATTCGTCAAGGCAACGGGGCACGCCCCGGCTGCTTTTGACGATGATCCGGTGTTCAATGCCGATGAGCAACCTGTCACGGGTGTTTTATACGAGGATGCAACAGCCTATTGCAAATGGGCCGGCAAGCGCCTCCCTACCGAAATTGAATGGGAAAAGGCGGCGCGTGGGACCGACGGGCAGATTTACCCCTGGGGCAATACTGAGGATTTGAGCCGGGCCTGCATATCGGGCGATGCGCCGGTCAGCGTCAAAGCCTACCCGCGTGATGTCAGCCCCTATGGGGTCTACGATATGGCCGGGAATGTCTCGGAATGGGTTGCCGATACGCAAACGGCCCGCGCCGGGCGCTGTCTTGACGACAAGGGGCCGGATTATAGCAAACTCACACCGGAAATGCGTGGCATTCTGGAAGATCTCAAAGCCCGGAATGGCGGCAAACTGCCGGCGCTATGCACATCTCCGGCGGCAGCGGACCCGTCTGTCCCGAGCGAGCCTTGCGCCTATATCAAGGGAAACAGCTGGAACGGGCGCCCGCATATGACCGTCGCCAGCAACCGCCTGTGGGATTACACGAATTCATATGCCGAATTTGTGGGGTTCCGCTGCGCCAGGGACGAATGATCACCGGCCGGAACAGGGCTGACAAACTGGAGAAAAACCATGGTTGTAAATCTGGCGATTGACGAAGGGGCAGAGGGCGCGGCAGGCGACGCCCCCGTATCGCTGAAACGTATTCTGGTGGCGCTGGACCAGTCCGATTACGCCAACAACGCGATGAAACAGGCAACCCGCCTGTGCGATGGCAGGATCACTGGCATCCACGCCTACGCCGCCCGCCTGCATGACCGCCGTTTCAAACAGATGGAAGGGGGGCTGCCCGAACGCTATCAGCGCGAAAGCGAGATGGAACATCAGCGCGAGGTGCACGAGGATCTGATCGGCATGGGGCTGGGTCTGATTTCCGACAGCTACCATGATGCCGCCGAGGCTCTGGCCAAAAAGGCGGACGTGCCGTTTGATCGCCTGTCACCCGAGGGCAAGAATTATGCCTGCCTGGTCGAGGCGATGAACCGGCGGGATCACGACGTGCTGTTCATCGGCGCACTGGGGCTGGGCGCCGTGGCGGGGTCAACCATCGGCACCGTTTGCGAACGGGTGGTGCGGCGCAGCAATATGGATGTGTTCGTGGCCAGGGACCG
>JALSRG010000105.1 GCA_026984915.1 Marinosulfonomonas sp.
GCAAGCAACCGCTTGGCGGCGCAAAAACGGGATCCATCCAACATTTCTATTTTGGAGTCAGATTTTCTTGCCATTTCTCAGCATGGCTGGGGGTATCTCCGACTGAGTCCACCACCACACTCCGGGACCAAACAACTAGCATCTTCGAGATACATAAGGGGCAGGACCTAAAGTCTTTGATAAATTGGTCGGAGTGAGAGGATTCGAACCTCCGGCCCCTGCCTCCCGAAGGCAGTGCTCTACCAGGCTGAGCTACACTCCGATACAGCCGACGCTTTACCGAAGCTGACGCCGGCTTGCAAGACGAGTCTGCGCGTTTTTATAGACTGGCGTCCAATGCCGCTATCACCGCGTCGCCCATTTCACCAGTGCTGGCGGGTTTTGCCGCGCCGGCCTGCATCAGGTCAGCGGTGCGCACGCCATCGGCCAGAACCTTTTCTACGGCGGCTTCCAGCCGGTCGGCCTCGGCGCCCTCGTCATAGGAATAACGCAGCGCCATTGCAAAACTCAGGATACAGGCACAGGGGTTGGCCTTGCCCTGTCCGGCAATATCGGGGGCCGAGCCGTGCACAGGCTCGTACATCGCCTTGGGTTTGCCGTTCTCCATCGGCACACCCAGCGACGCCGACGGCAGCATCCCCAGCGATCCGGTCAGCATGGCTGCGCAATCAGACAGGATATCGCCAAACAGGTTGTCGGTGACGATGGTGTCAAACTGTTTCGGATTGCGCACCAGTTGCATGGCGCAATTGTCGGCATACATATGCGACAGTTCCACATCGGGGTAATCTTCGGCGCCGATCTTGGTGACAACTTCGCGCCACAGGATGCCACTTTCCATCACATTGGCCTTTTCGACCGAACACAGGCGGTTGTCGCGCTTGCGGGCCAGTTCAAATGCCGAGCGCGCCACACGGTCGATTTCGCTTTCGGTATAACGCTGGGTGTTGATGCCCACACGTTCGCCGTTTTCCTCGAAAATGCCGCGGGGTTCGCCGAAATAGCTGCCCGAGGTCAGTTCGCGCACGATCATGATGTCCAGACCGGCGACCAGTTCCTTTTTCAGGCTGGAAAAATCGGCCAGCGCGTCAAAACACTGCGCGGGGCGCAGGTTGGCGAACAGGTCCATTTCCTTGCGCAGGCGCAGAAGGCCGCGTTCGGGTTTGATTGAAAAATCCAGATCATCATAGGCCGGACCGCCCACAGCGCCCAGCAGAACCGCGTCTACCTCTTGCGCCTTGGCCATGGTGTCGTCATGCAGCGGAGTGCCGTGTTTGTCATAGGCGGCGCCACCGACAAGGTCTTCGGTCACGTCGATTGTCAGGTCGCGTTTGGCGCCGAACCAGTCGATGATCTTGCGCACTTCGACCATGACTTCGGGGCCGATACCGTCACCGGCGAGGATAAGAAGCGAAGGGTTGCTCATATTTCTGTTGTCCTTGGTGAATTAGGCGTGCCAACCGCGTAACCTTTTGGGCGCGGCGGGTCAAGAAATGAAGGGTGACAACCCCTCGGTCAGCATGTCCCAGACGCGGCGGATTCGCGGGGTTTGGCGCATGGCCTGATGGGCCACCAGCCAGACGGGCAGCGGCGGGATGGGCAGATCAGGCAGCACCTGTTCTACCTGCGGATCATCCTTGGCCACATAGGTTTGCGAAAATCCCAGCCCGCAACCGGCGCGCAGCAGTTCCCAATACACCACGTTGTTGTCACAGCGGATGCGGAACCAGTCGCGGCTTGCCTCCAGCCCCATCTGGCGCATCCCGCGCAGAATCTGTTCGTCCGCGTCATAGCCGATCAGGTCATGACCGTTCAGCATCTCCTCGATCGTTTCCGGCCGCCCCTTGCGGTTCAGATAATCGACCGAGCCGAACACCCCCAGCGGCAAATCCCCCAGATGTTTTGCCACCACATCCAGTTGCGTCGGGCGATACATGCGGATGGCGATGTCCGCCTCACGAAACAGCAGGTTTTCGCTGGCGTCATTGGGGGCCAGTTCGATGGCGATATCCGGCTCCTGCCGCGTGATATGCGCGATAATCGGCGGCAGAATGTGGTGTGAGACAAAGATGCTGGCAGCGATACGCACCGTGCCCTTGATTTGTTGTTCCTGCCCTGCGACCACCAGCGCCATTTGCCCCGCTGCTTCGCGCATGGTTCGGGCGGCGGGCAACAGGGCCTGCCCGATATCTGTCAGTTGCAGCCCGCGCGGTTTGCGGGTGAACAGGGTGACACCCAGTTGCTGTTCGGCTTGCCGTATCTGGCGTCCAAGCGTCGGCTGGCTGGCTCTCAGACGTCGCGCGGCGGCAGAAAGAGAACCTTCCTCGGCCACAGCCAGAAAGGATTGCAGCAGAGACCAGTCGAGGGAAGAAAGCGATTTATCCATTCAATAATGAATACATGATCTGCATTTTTTCGCAATTTATAGTTTTTTGTGAATGGATAAATTGGGATCAACACAACACAGGAGTTTAACAAATGTCCAATACCGTATTGATCCTTGGCGGGCGTGGCCGGTTTGGACGCAATGCTACCGACGCCTTCAAGGCCCGTGGTTGGGAGGTGCGCCAGTTTGATCGCAAATCCGAAAACCTGTGGGATGCCGCATGGGGCGTAGATGTGATCGTGAACGGCTGGAACCCGCTTTATCCCGATTGGGCCGCGCAGGTGCCAAAGCTGACCAAACAGGTAATCGAGGTCGCTAAATCCACCAAGGCCACGGTGATCCTCCCCGGCAATGTCTATAACTACGGCGCGGATGCCCCATCGGTTTACGCTGTGGACACACCACACGGGGCAAAGAACCCGCTGGGCCAGATCAGGATCGAAATGGAAACGGCCTATCGAGCCTCGGGCGTGCGCACCATCGTGCTGCGGGCGGGGGATTTCATTGATACCGAGCCTTCAGGCAACTGGTTTGACATGATGATCACACCCAAAATCGGCAAGGGCAAATTCATCTACCCCGGCAACCCCGACGTGAACCACGCCTGGGCATGGCTGCCCGATCTGACGCGGGCCGCGGTTGATCTGGCGGAAATGCGCGATGACCTACCCGCTTTCGCAGACATCCCGTTTCCCGGATACACGTTGACAGGTCGTGAACTATGTGCGGCGGTGGAAACGGCATTTGGGCAACCTTTACGGTTGAAGAAAATGAACTGGTTGCCGATCCGGATCGCCCGGCCGTTCTGGCCGATGGCCAAACACCTGCTGGAAATGCGTTATCAGTGGAACAAACCGCACCGGATTGATGGTGCAGCGTTCAATGCTCTGTTGCCGGATTTTGAATTCACCCCGCCGGAACAGGCCATGCCGTCAGCGATCAACCACCACATCGACCCAAACCAATCGGTGGCGTGAGGCCTTTGCAACATCCCCATCCTCTGGCGGCCAGAAAACGCCTGCGCCGGTGACCCGCAAATCTGCGGATGGCAGAACATAATCCAGCCGCAGATTGCCCGGTCCGGGCGAATCCGGAAAATCAGACGTATCCATGGCTGGGTCGCCCCTGTGGCTCAGATTTACGCCGGCCTGCTGACGAGAGGCAATAATCCCCCCTTCGCTGGTTGGCTTTGGGTCCTGCAACCGCGTGTCTTGCAATAGCGAAACGATTGCCTCGTGCCGTCCCTGCCCGTCGATCGGATCCAGATTCGCATCGCCAAGAATGACAAAAGGGGGTTCCGGGCTTTGTGCCTGTAAACCACCATTCAGATAAACTTGCCAGAACCGGATCTCATCGGCATTGCGCAGGCCGTTTCGGTCTTCCGGCCCATCAAAAACCGGTGGGGTCGCATGGAATGCAAGAACGCGCAGGATTGTTCCGCCCGCAAGGCGAACAGGGACAACCCAATGGCCGGTTGTGGAAAGTCTTTGAATCGCCTGTGCCTCGACGGAGGGAAACGGCTTTCCGCCCCGCTGTGGAAGATGTGCGCCCGGCAGATCCAGCCAGCGCATTGCTGAAAAATCCAGAGCATTATCAGCAATGATTGGCAGTTTGGATATTATTGCCATGCCATTCTGGCCAGAGAACACCCCGTAGCCTTGCGAATCACGCGGTGTTTCCGTTCTGCCGTCGCCATCCAGATCAAGACCGGTGCGCAAACCGGTATTGGGGCGAAGGGCAAAATGATAAGGATAGGATGCGCCGGCGTTCTGCAACCGGTCGGTAAAGGCCGCAAGAGCGATGCCGTTCAGATCATAATCAAAACCGTTTATCAACAAAATGTCGGGGGAGACGCTGGCGATGACCTTGACGACAGCAGCTATCTGCGGGTCTTTTTCGCTGCGTATGTCGCGCAACAGCAGGCCGGGGCCTTTTCGGCCAAGTTCCGTATTGAAGGTGGCGATTCGGATCGTTTCGCAATTGGCGCCTGCCGCAGCAAGCAGCCAGCATATCAGGCCGGCTGAAACCCGCTGCCATCGGGTTCTACAGCCTCTTGACGTCTTTTCTCGCTGATCATGGCGGCGATCCGCCCCATGGCGATACCCCGCATGAACAGACTTGCCGGAAGAAATGCCCATGCTGACATGGTCCAAACCAAAGTCTGCGGCGAGTCAAGTGTAATTGGCGTAAAGATGGTCGAAGCCGCTTTTACGGTTGCCGGGATCAGGAACGGCAACAGAAAGCCGAGAATGATATTTACCCTGGCATCACGTATCAGTCGGGCCACCACATCACCACCGGCCGTCGGGTCGAATGTGGGCATGTTTACCCAGACATTGAACGGACGATCTGCCGAAGGCCAGCTCTGGACGCGGATCAGGATCAGAAACACCGCCAGGGTAATAAGAGAGATCAGATAGCTGATTCCGGCAGCGATTCGGATCAGGATCATATCGTTTACACTGGTGCTGTCGGGCAACATCAGAACAATCAGACGCACGGGGCTGTAGGGGAAATCAATTGCCCGACCAATGATGTCTCCGACAGCCGTGACGAATCGCGTTAAAGTTGTCGGCTCATAAGCACCACGCAGGATGACCGTCAGGAGGAATACGGTCAGGAACAGCGAGACAAAGCGAACACGGTTGAATGGAGGAGCATCACGGAACTCAACCAGACTCGGATAGGTGGAGGCGTATTCAAAGATTGTCAGACCAGCACCAAATATCGCAATCAGTGCAACGACTTGTGCGGAATCCGACGTTACTCCAGGCAGCAGGATCGACGGAATCGACACCAAAACTACCACCAGCAATGCGCGAACAATGGCTCCAGTCATTCTAGAGATAGCCGCCCCTTTTCCTTCGATCCACAAAGACGCCGCACTTGGCTGACCCTTTGCTCTAACGTTGTTTCCCGCCTTTTGACGGGTTGCCTCCAGCTTTCCCAATTTCCGTATCCCCTAACTATACACTACAGGGTTGTGTCGGTTACGGGAGCCTGTTGAAGCCCCCTTGTCCTACGACACACCAAATCCTGTGTTAACTAAGACGAGATCATTTGGGCATTTTCGTGGTCAAACTGGTGCGACTTTGCATCAATTTGTCAGCATTATGGGGGCTGGCCTTTTTTCAGCCCCCATATTTAGTGGCACGAAGTGCAAGGAACACTAATGGATCTAAACCCAGGGCCGCTCGACCGCAGCCTTTTGTTCATAAGCATTAATAGAATCGAGTTTCTCCATGGTCAGCCCGATGTCATCGAGTCCGTTCAAGAGACAGTGCTTTTTGAACGGATCGACCTCAAAGGCAAATACCTCGCCATCCGGCGTTGTGATCTCCTGCGCTTCCAGATCCACTGTGATTCTGGCGTTCTCGCCTTTCTCGGTTTCCTTCAACAGGATATCGACCTGCTCTTGCGGAAGCACGATTGGCAGAATGCCGTTCTTGAAACAGTTCCCATAGAAGATGTCGGCAAAGCTCGGGGCGATGACACAGCGAATGCCAAAGTCGAGCAGCGCCCAGGGGGCATGTTCGCGCGATGACCCGCAGCCAAAGTTTTCGCCGGCAACAATGATCTCGGCCTTGCGATAGGCTGGCTTGTTCAAAACAAAGTCCGGGTTCTCGCTCCCGTCATCGTTGTAACGCATTTCATCAAACAGGTTTTTGCCAAGGCCGGATCTTTTGATGGTCTTCAGAAACTGTTTCGGAATGATCATGTCGGTATCGATATTGATCAGGGGCATGGGCGCTGCAACGCCGGTAATCTTGGTGAATTTGTCCATGATACGTCTGGTCCTTTTTGCCGGTTTAGTGGCGTATGGATTTAGTATGGAAAGCGTATGGGTTTCACACATACGCACGATACAAGTTCCGAATGGGTTACATCAGGTCGCGCACGTCGGTCAGATGGCCGGTCAGGGCGGCAGCGGCGGCCATGGCCGGGCTGACAAGGTGGGTACGCCCGCCCTTGCCCTGACGGCCCTCGAAATTCCGGTTGCTGGTCGCAGCACAGCGTTCGCCGGGCGAGAGCTGATCGGGATTCATCGCCAGACACATGGAACAGCCGGCAAGGCGCCATTCGAATCCGGCCTGCTGGAAGATATCCGCCAGCCCCTCTTCTTCGGCCTGGGCCCGGACCAGGCCGGACCCCGGCACCACCATGGCCCGGATGCCTTCCTTGATCTTCTTGCCTTTCAGTATTTCCGCCGCAGCGCGCAGATCCTCGATCCGGCCATTGGTGCAGGAACCGATAAACACGGTATCAATGGCGATATCGGTCAACGGCATTCCGGGGGTCAGCCCCATGTAGTCAAGCGCACGCTGAACCGCCTCGACCTTGCCGCCCTCAAAATCCTGCGGGCTGGGGACGGTTGCAGTAATCGGCAGCACGTCTTCGGGGCTGGTGCCCCAGGTAACCACGGGGGAAATATCCTCGCCGCGCAGGGTAACGACCTTGTCAAATTCGGCGCCTTCATCGGTGAACAGGGTTTTCCACCATGCCAGGGCAGCCTCCCACTGGGCGCCTTTCGGGGCGTGGGGACGACCCTTGACATATTCAAAGGTTTTTTCATCCGGCGCAATCAGGCCGGCACGTGCACCGCCCTCGATGGCCATGTTGCAGACGGTCATGCGACCTTCCATCGACAGATCACGGATGGCCTCCCCACAGTATTCAATGACATGCCCTGTGCCACCGGCTGTACCGGTGGCCCCGATGACCGCCAGTGTGATGTCTTTGGCAGTGACACCCGGCTGAAGCTTGCCGGTGATCTCGACCTTCATGTTCTTGCTTTTCTTCTGGATCAGCGTTTGCGTGGCGAGAACGTGCTCTACCTCGCTGGTGCCGATCCCGTGTGCCAATGCACCAAAAGCGCCATGGGTTGCGGTGTGGCTGTCGCCGCAAACCACGGTCATGCCCGGCAATGTCCAGCCCTGTTCGGGGCCAACGATATGCACGATCCCCTGACGGATATCAGACACCGGATAATAGTGGATGCCGAAATCATGGGCGTTCTTGTCGAGCGCTTCGACCTGAATGCGGCTTTCCTTGTTCTCGATCCCCTTTTCGCGGTCTAGCGTGGTCGGGACATTATGGTCCGGCACAGCGATGGTTTTATCGGGGGAATGCACATCGCGCCCGGCCATCCGCAGACCTTCAAAGGCCTGAGGGCTGGTGACCTCGTGCACCAGATGGCGATCGATATACAGCAGGCAGGTGCCATCCTCGGCCTCATGGGCCAGATGGGCATCCCAGATTTTATCATAGAGTGTTTTAGCGGTGGTCATGGTTTTCCTCTCCCGCAGAAATTGAAAAGATGTGGAGGCAGCGCCAAAGCGCCAAACCATTATAGGTCGGCGTGGACCGCAAGGGTCTGACCATGAAACCGCCAAGGCAGGCGCGCGCGGTCGTCCATGTCGAAAAATGGAATCATGCGCTAGGGATACAGGCCCCGAACCTGCTGTTCAAGAAATGGATTCAGATTCGGGTGGGTTTGCACCATGCATTTGCCCGAACAGTTGAGGCCCTGCCAGACCGGCATGCAGATGCAATGCTGAAGCGGAAAGAAGCCCTTTGGCCGGGAAAAATGTTCTGGCCCCAGGTCAATGTCCACAAAGACCCGCTGGCAGACGAAACGGCACACCATTTCCCTTTTTGCACCGCCGGATTGAGATCTGGCCGCGTCGGTGTTATCTTTGAGTCATGCCCGGCACCGGGGTTTGATCGGTGCGTTGTGAAGGAGGACAAAGTCCTGTCTCATTCAGTTGAGGCGGCCCAGGAAGGGGCCGCACCCGGCGCGGCAAGAACGCAGGCACCGGCTGAACTTACCAGCAAGGCGCTTCTGGCGCGAATTCTCTCTTCTCTTGATCGTGACAAGGCCGAGGATGTTGTGGAAATTGACCTGCGGGGCAAAACACAGATCGCGGATTATATGGTTGTCTGTTCGGGCCGTTCGACCCGACAGGTTTCGGCCATTGCGCAAAATCTGGTAGACCGCCTGAAGCAGGATCTGGGGAAGCTGACCAAGGTCGAGGGGCAGGATCAGGGCGATTGGGTTCTGATTGATGCCGGCGATGTCATTGTTCACATCTTTCGCCCGGAAGTGCGTGCCTTCTATCAGTTGGAAAAGATGTGGCAATCCGGCGGGCCCGGAACCGGAAACTGATGCGTGTCCATATTTGCGCCGTTGGCCGGATGCGCGCCGGCCCCGAACGCGAATTGCTGGATGACTATCTGAAACGGTTTGAGCGGACCGGCCGCGCGCTGGGCCTGGGCCCGGTGACACTGCACGAAGTCGAGGATAAAAGGGGCGGCGGCCAGCAGGCCGAAGCCGCGCTGCTGGAGCGCACCATCCCAAAGGGCGCAACGACCTGCGCCATGGACGAACGCGGTCGGGTGATGGCCTCGCCGGATTTTGCCGCGCTACTGGGGCGTTGGCGCGATCAGGGATGTGGCGATCTGGTCTTTGTGATCGGCGGCGCAGACGGAATCGCCAAAGACTTGCGCGAGCGCACCGATTTCAAACTGTCATTTGGCCCCATGGTCTGGCCGCATATGCTGGCCCGCGTGATGCTGGGTGAACAGTTGTATCGGGCCGCGTCGATTTTGGCAGGGGCACCATACCATCGGGGTGGGTGACGCTTTGGCCCGGACGGTTCTGGCGTGTTGAAAGTGCGGTAATGGCCTGCGGGTCAGCACCTCTCTGACCCGCAGGGTTCCGTGAGATTGCCGCTCATGCGCGTATGTCTTCTTGTATGTTCCCCTGCCACAACCAGGCCAGACAGGCGATGTAGAGCAGGATGATCACCTCGACCCCGGCGAAGAACATGTAGTGCGGTTTCAACGACCCGCCGCCGACAACGAACAGGATGGTGACCACGACCGCCAAAAGGTTGGCCCTGCGGCTGGCACGCGGGCTCAGAGCCCGTGTCAGGTAAATCATCAGAATGGCAATTTCGATGAAACCGGCGGCGACCAACAGGAACAGCGGTGTAATCCTGACGCCTTCGACCGTGCCACTCGCGACCTGAGTCAGGAATTCCGGAGACATGAAAGACAGGATGTCGGCAAACACCATGTTGAACATGACAACGATCCAGAGGGTCGAGATTTTGCTGGCACGGGGCATGGCCGGGGCTCCGGAATTGCAGTTTTACGCATAAATATTTACAGTGTAAGTTTGACTGGAGCCAGTCTTAAATATACAGCGTATATAAGTCAAGGCAGCATCGCTCGCCCCATGAGAAAGCCCATGAAAAAAACCGGAAAAACCAGAAAACACCGATCCCTGACCACGCAAATGATTGTGACCCGTGCCATGGAACTTGCCGACAAGGAAGGTTTCGACACCCTGTCGATGCGCAAGCTGGCCGGTGCGCTGGGTGTGACCGCCATGTCGCTCTACAACCATGTTGCAGGAAAGGATGATCTGCTCCATCTGATGCTCAACCGGGTGGTCGCAGAGTTTGAAAGCCCGGACATAGGCGGCGCGTGGGAGGAAATGATGCGGCGGCGGGCGCATTCCATGCGGCGCGCCCTGCTGCGCCATCGCTGGGCACCCATGCTCTTGATGTCGGAAATCGCAATTGGCGAGGAAATCCTGCGCGACACCGATGCGACAGTGGGGTGTCTGGTAACTGCGGGCCTGACCTATGCCCAGGCCGACTGGGCCCGGAATGCCATCGACAGCCATGTCTATGGCTATACGCTGCAGGAGCTGAACTACCCGGTCGCCCCCGAGGAATACAAGGCCGCGGCAAAGCAATACCTGCCGATGATTTCCAAGGCAGACTATCCTTTCATGCACGCCGCGGCCTTGCAAATCATTGACGGGAAATATGACGGCATGACCAGATTTGATTTCGGGCTGGAGATCATTCTGGACGGGCTGAACCGGTGGCTGGTCAAAGGGTGAATTTGCCAACGCTGGCCTTGCATTCCGGTTTTCCGGGGGGCCGAAAGATAAGCATGGCGAGGTGAAGAAGAAAGCCGGGATCAGGCAGTGTAACGGATGGAGGTCTCCAACGCGTGCAGGAATGACTGCGCCGAAGAACTGGCCGACAGCAGGAGGAACTGATCCTCATCAGTGCGAAGGATGATTGTGCCAAGATGTTCCATGGAGGTGCGGGCCACATTGCCAATGGCAAAAACACCCCCGTGCAGATCGAGGGGGCAGATCCGCGCCAGAACAGCCCGCACCCGCGCGCCCTGCACCGACAATGCCACCCAGCTATCCGTCTGATCCGTTGTATAGGCCGCGCCGCCGATCAGCGCCGCAATCTCTGACTCGGCGTCGGCTGTTGCGTGCTCAAACAGCACGAACACCTGTTCCGATCCCAGACGCAGCAACCGGTATTTGTCATTTGCCGCGTTTGCACTCTTGCCGACCTCGGGCAGGGCAGTGCCGAACGCCTTTTCCAAGGCCGGGCCTGCCGGGTTTCCTCTGGGCAGGGCGATTGATACAATGGCAAGCCCGACTGCCTCTCGCAGAGACAGCCCGGAAAAAACCTGATCATAACCGCCGAGAAACGGCATCGGGTGCAATCTGTATTCAGACGCAGGTTCAGACACGGATTTAGACACGGAGCCGTTCTCCTTCCGGATCGAAAAAATGGGGTGAGGTGATTTCGACTTCGACCTCACGCTTACGGATCGGGTCAACGGCCCGGACAATTTCCCCCATGCGTTCATGGCCGCGGCTGATGAAACCAAGGCCGATGGAATGGCCAAGCATCGGCGAAAAGGCGACCGACGACATCCAGCCTTGATCATGATCCATATCGGCGGGGTCACCCCGGTTGATGAAATGCGCCCCGGCAGCCAGGCTTTCGGCGCGGTCCACCGGTTTGAAACCTACCAGACGGACCGCGTCCGGGCGGTTCAATTCCGCCCGTTCTGACAGGACGTTGCCGATACAGTCCTTCTTTTTGGAGACCATCCGCCCCAGCCCGAGATTGAGCGCCGTGGTCTGGCCGTTCAACTCATTACCGGCCGCATGACCCTTTTCAATGCGCATCACCCCGAGCGCCTCGGTGCCGTAGGGGATGGCATCAAATTCCTTGCCCGCAGCCATCAACGCCCGGATCATTGCGTCACCAAACCTTGCCGGAACCGCGATTTCATAGGCCAGTTCACCGGAAAACGAGATGCGGAACAAGCGCGCAGGTGTGCCACCGCACACGCTGAGTGACGCGCAAGCCATGAAAGGAAACGCCTCGTTCGAGATGTCAAAGGGCGCGTCCACCAGCTTGGCCAGAAGCGCCCGCGCGTTCGGGCCGGCGACAGCGAACTGGGCCCAGCCGTCGGTTGCGGAAATCAGGTGCACGTCCAAATCCGGCCAAAGACATTGGCGTGCAAATTCCAGACGCCGGAAAACCAGCACGGCATTGGCGGTTGTCGTGGTCATGACATAGTGGTTTTCGGCAAGATGCGCGGTGGTGCCGTCGTCATAAGCGATGCCGTCCTCGCGCAGCATCAGGCCATAGCGCACCTTGCCAACCGCAAGTTTGGCAAAACCATTGGCGTATATCCTGTTCAGAAACTCGGCCGCGTCACGGCCCTGAATATCTATCTTGCCCAAGGTGGTCACATCGCAGATTCCGACCGAGGCGCGGGTCATTCTGACCTCTCGGTCCACGGAATCGCGCCAACCCTTTTCACCGGGGCGCGCGAACCATTGGGCCCGCAGCCAGTTGCCGGTTTCAACAAATGTGGCGCCGTTTTCGCTGGCCCATTTGTGGCTGGGGGTCAGACGATAGGGGCGGAAATCCTTGCCGCGCGCCCGTCCGGCCAAAGCCCCGATCGGCACCGGGGTGTAAGGCGGCCGGAAAATGGTTGTGCCGGTTTCAGCAATCGTTTTGCCGGTACATTCCGCCATGATCGCCAGAGCCGGAATATTGGCGGTTCTGCCTTGGTCGGTGGCCATGCCGAGTGTTGTATAACGCTTCAGATGCTCGACCGAGCGGAAGCCTTCCTGATGCGCAAGTTTTACGTCCTTGACGGTTACGTCATTCTGAAAGTCGAGCCAGGCCCGGCCCCGGCCCGCGCGTACATGCCAGAAAGCCTCAAGTGTGCGGGGTTCATCCTCGGCCACAGGTGCCTGCGAGCGTGACGGGGTGAAGCCTAGCGATTTGAGTGCGGCATTGGCGGTGGCGTGCCCCTCTTTCAGGGCGGCTGCAAGCGTCAGGGTGCCGTTTGCCGCGCCCGCCACTGTCATCCCCGGCGGCAGATCACCACCCGGTACGAACGCTGAAATATCATTGTCCCAGACCGGCCGACCGCGTTGATGACAGGTCAGATGGACATTGGGATTCCAGCCACCAGAGACCGCCAGACAATCAGCCGGGATACGCTGGCCCGTGTTCAGGGTAATGGCCTTGATCCCCTTGCGCCCCGCGGTGCCGGTAACATGGGCGCCAGTCATGATCACCACACCGGGAATGGACGCCAGAGGCCTGATCTTGCGGGTATCTATGATGGCAGTGATCTCAACACCCTTGCCAGCCAGATCCGTGGCGGTGCGCCAGCCGTCATCGTTGTTGGTAAACACCGCGACGCGGCGGCCTGGTGTCACACCAAAGCGGTTGGCATATGTGCGCACGGCACCTGCCAGCATCACACCCGGCCGGTCATTGTTGGCAAAAGCGATCGGGCGTTCCGTTGCCCCGGCCGCGAGGATCGAGCGCCTGGCATAAACCCGCCAAAGGATCTGGCGCGGCGCACCTGTGGTATCGGCGAGATGATCGGTCCGCCGTTCCAGCGCACCGAAAATCCCATGATCATAGGCCCCGTAAACCGTTGTCCGGGGCATCAGGCGGACATTACCCATAGCCGCCAGTTCGCCGCCTGCCGCCGCCGCCCAAGCAGAACCCATCTGCCCGCCAATTTGCATCGTTTCCGCATTCAGACGCCCCCCGAGGACAAAATCCTCATCCGCGAGAACGACCCTGGCGCCGCTGCGACCTGCGGCAAGGGCTGCCGCCAGCCCGGCCGGACCGGCACCGATCACCAAAAGGTCACAATGCAGAAAACCCTTGTCATAAAAATCGGGGTCGCTCTGGCCTGAGAGCCGGCCCAGCCCGGCCGAGGCGCGGATTATCGGTTCATAAAACTTCTCCCAGAACGCCTTGGGCCACATGAATGTCTTGTAATAAAACCCGGCGGACAAAAACGGCGACAACAAATCTGTAGCCGCCATCAGATCAAATTCGAGTGAGCCACGGTGGTTCTGACTGCGGGCCTCAAGCCCATCAAACAGCTCGGCAACGGTGGCCCGTGTGTTTGGCTCACAATGCGCATCCCGGCGCAGTTCGACCAATGCATTCGGTTCTTCGGACCCGGCGGAGAATATGCCGCGGGGCCGATGATATTTGAAGCTCCGCCCGACCAGCCGCTGCCCGTTGGCAAGCAGGGCCGAGGCCAGAGTGTCACCCGCATAACCCTGCATTGCCTTGCCATTGAAAGTAAAGTGCAAGGCCTGCGTTCGGTCTGTCAGACCGCCGTTTATCCGGTGTGGCTGGCTCATCTGCTGCGCCCCCGTTTGCGGGCAACGTCGGTGGCAAGCTCGACTTTGATGATTTCATGAGTCAGGGTATTGCGCGTGACGACCAGCCAGGAGCGATCACCCTGTTCATGATACCAGAGTTCGCGGTGATTTCCGACCGGATTATCGCGCAAATACAGATAGTCATGGAATTTTTCCGCTGCGAGCGGATCCTGCCAATCGGGCCGGTCGATCAGGGAGGCATCGCCAAGATAGACGAATTCTGCCGCGTCGCGGGGGCCCAGGAGAGGGTGATTGATGATCATTCAGCGTTCTCCTAATGCAGGTTCGGTTGGGCGCCCTGGCCCTTTTCGTCGATCAGGTGGCCACGTGCGAACCGGTCCAGGCGGTATTCGGTCGCGGTCGGGTGCGGGGTGTCTTTGGCCAGCAGATGGGCATAGCAGTATCCGCTTGCCGGTGTGGCCTTGAAGCCGCCGTAACACCAGCCGCCGTTGAAATAGAGCCCGTCGATATGTGTCTTGTCGATAAAGGGAGAGCCGTCCATCGACATATCCATGATCCCGCCCCAGGAGCGCAGCAGGCGGGCCCGCCCGATCATCGGCATGATTGCCATGCCGCCCTCGCACACGTCCTCGACCACGGGAAGATTGCCGCGCTGTGCGTAAGAGTTGTAACCGTCGATATCACCACCAAACACCAACCCGCCCTTGTCGGACTGGCTGACATAGAAATGTCCGGCACCAAAGGTGATCACCCCTGGCAACAGCGGCTTCAACCCTTCGGTGACAAAGGCCTGCAACACGTGGCTTTCGATCGGCAATCGCATACCTGCGAGCGCCATGACCCGGCTGGAAGACCCGGCCACGCAAACGGCGGTTTTTCCGGCCCGGATATTGCCACGCGTGGTCTCGACCCCACGACAGATACCGTTGTCGATATTGAAACCCGTGACTTCGCAGTTCTGGATGATATCCACGCCCAGACTGTCAGCGCCGCGGGCATACCCCCAGGCCACCGCATCATGACGCACCGTTCCGCCGCGTCGCTGGAACAGCCCGCCCCTGATCGGAAAGCGGGCATTGTCAAAGTCAAGGAACGGCAGTTCCCGGCGCAACTGCGCCGCGTCCACAAGTTCGGCATCGGCACCAGCCAGAAGCATTGCATTGGCACGTCGCGCAAAGGCATCCCGCTGCGGGTCTGAATGAATAAGGTTCAGGATAGACCGCTGACTGACCATCGCATTATAGTTGAAATCCTGCTCCAGACCTTCCCAGAGTTTTAGCGAAAACTCGTAAAACGGCTCATTTCCCGGCAACAGATAGTTCGAACGGATGATCGTTGTGTTTCGCCCGACATTGCCCGAGCCGATCCACCCCTTTTCAAGCACGGCAATGTTTTGCTGTCCGAATTGTTTTGCAAGATAGTAGGCCGTCGCCAGCCCGTGGCCACCGCCACCGACGATAACGACATCGTACTGCGGCTTTGGCTCCGGGTCGCGCCACACGGGTTTCCAGCCCCGGTTTCCGGTAAGGCCTTCCAAAAGTACCCGCATTGCCGAATAGCGCATCACGTGATTCCATTTTTCAACTGCCCCAATGCTCACCCGGTCGGGGTGGCTATACTTTCACGAAAAAGACGATTACTTTCCCAAAATGGCCGAAACTGGTTTGAAACAGGCGACGCGGCGGATTGGCATCCTGCCCCTCGACCATTTTGCACTGATGTCTTACGCAGCCTGCGTCGAGCCGCTGCGCGCGGCCAATCTGCTCAGCCAGAAACCCCTGTACGAGGTGATCAACATCTCTCCGGATGGTCTGGCGGTGGGCAGTTCGGGGCAGGCATTCATCAATTGCCAGGCCACGACCGAGGCAGACCTGAATCTTGATTACCTGTTTGTCATTGCCGGTGGCGACCCGACGAAACTCTTTGACACGACAATCATGTACTGGTTGCAGCGACTTGCCCGTTTCGGGGTGCGCATAGGCGGGGTTTCGGGAGGGCCGCTGATTCTGGCAAAGGCAGGGCTGATGGATGGGCGGCGGATGACAGTGCACTGGGAACATGCAGAAGCTTTGGCCGAGGTGTCACCCAGCCTGCTGATCGAACGTTCCTTGTACGTGATTGACCGCGACAGGGTAACCTGCGCCGGGGGGCTGGCGGCAATGGACATGATGCATGCGCTCATTTCCCAGCACCACGGCGCCATGTTTGCCCGCATGGTGAGCGACTGGTTTCTTCACACCGATATCCGGCCTTCAGCCGGGCCGCAAAGGGGAGGGTTGGTCGAACGTGTGGGCACGACAAATGCCGCCATCCTTGATGCGGTTGCGGCGATGGAACACCATATTGCCGATCCGCTTGGGCTGCCGCAACTGGCAACCGTGTCAGGTGTGTCCTCCCGGCAATTGAACCGTCTGTTCCGCGACCATCTGAACACCCGCACGATGGCATACTACCGAAGGCTTCGGCTGGAAAAGGCGGATAATCTGCTGCGCAATTCTTCGCTGAGCCTGACCGAGATTGCCCTGGCCACCGGCTTTGCCAGCTCTTCGCATTTTTCAAGCGCTTACCGGGGCCTGTTTGGCCGGCCCCCATCAGCCCCCAGGGCCAGGCTTGCGGGATAGTTCGGTCGCTCTTAGGCTGGGCGCAAACAGCAAGGGAATGACGTCATGGACATACTCGTTTTGATGCATGCGGATGTAGAGCACCCCGGCGTGTTCCGCAGATTTCTCCAAGAGGATGGCCACCGATGGGACGGGATTGCCCTGCAATCCGGCCAGAGCATCCCGGACATCAGCGATTATCAGGCCCTCTGGGTTATGGGGGGGCCGATGGATGTATGGCAGGAAGATGAATTCCCCTGGTTGCAGGAAGAAAAACAGTTTATTTACAAAGCAGTGGTGGAAAAGGGGGTTCCTTTCCTCGGGCTTTGTCTGGGCCACCAGCTATTGGCCGAGGCGCTGGGCGGCAAGGTCGGAAAATCGCGCAAGCCAGAGATCGGGGTCATGGATGTTCAACTGACCGAGGCCGGTGCCACCGGGATTTTCTTTGATGACTTTCCCGACAAGTTTCACAGCCTGCAATGGCATTCGGCGGAAATCGAGAAAATGCCCGCCGGAGCCGCCTGTCTGGCGACCTCGCCGGATTGCGCGGTGCAGGCCATGCGGTGGGGCAACCGGGCATATTCGGTTCAGTTTCATCTGGAAGTCGAGGCGGAAACAGTGCCGGACTGGGCCGGGATTCCGGCCTATGCAGAAGCGCTTGAAAAGGCACTGGGCGCCGGTGCGGTGGCCAGGCTGGAAAAGGATGTCGCATCCAGCTTGCCGGAATTCAACAAACTGGCTGAACGGCTCTATCTGAACTGGTTGCAGACCGCGGCATGCGCCTAGCCGCCCCTATTTGTTGCCCGGTCAGGTTGACGCGGCCCGCGTCAGGGACAGCCGCGCCGTTTCCAGATGTTCCTTCATGACATTTGCGGCCAGTTCCGGTTCGCGAAAGCGTATCCCGTCCAACAGGCGCCGGTGCTGAATATTGTAGCGGGTGATCATGTCTTCGTTCAGGGTAAGCCGGCGCATCCGCGTCCATTCGTTCCGGCTGCGGACCGAGGTGATCTGATCAATGATCCAGATCAGCAGACGGTTGCCGGTGCATTCGGCCAGCAGGCGGTGAAATTCAGTATCTGCCTCTGAAAAGGCGACCGGGTCATCAAGCTGCGTTTCCATCCGGTCACAGAGTGCCTCCAGGCGGTCAAAATCGCTCCGGTGGCCATGCAGAACCGCAAGTCGGCAGATGTGAGGCTCAAGGGCGAAACGCGCATCCATGAGTTCCAGCGGGTTGGCGTTTTCGATCGCCTCCGACGACGGCGCATCCATTGGCCGGGTCACATAGGTACCGCTCCCCGGACGGATTTCGACAATCCCTTCCTCGGCCAATTGCGTGAGAGCCTCGCGCACCGTTCCCCGCGCAACGCCATGGCTTTCCGCCATGCGTCTTTCCGGCATCAGGCGATCACCATGCCGCAATTCACCATCGGCAATCTGGCGGCGCAGTTGTGCCGCGATGTCGGCCGCTCCGATTCGCTGGGTTGCTTGCATTATTGGCTCCGTTTCCAGATATCTGTACCAATTCTAAACCAAATAGTGAATTATTCAAGATTATTCGCTGAATCGGTCCAAAAAAGGTTGACGGGCGCCAAAACCCGGACTGAAGATTGGCACGCGAGGCGCGCAACAGCGCCGCCCCGCCGCAGACGACCAATGCATGGGGCATAGGATGGCACTACCAAAACACTCAGACTATCTCATCATTGGTGCCGGCATTCACGGTCTTTCCACGGCGTGGCGGTTGGCCGACCGCCTCATCGAACGTGGGGAGAACGTCGAGGGACGGATTACCGTTCTGGACAAATCGGGCATTGCGGCCGGGGCGTCCGGTATCGCCTGTGGCGTGGTGCGCAACAATTATTTTCAACCGGCCATGCGCCGCCTGATGAAACATTCCGTCGGTGTCTGGGAAAGTGACCCGCTGGGTCTGAGCTATCACCCCGTCGGGTATATGCAGATTTCATGCGAAACGATGCGCGAGGATGTGGCATCAATTTTCCAGCAACAGCAGGAAATCGGCTACGAGAGTGTTTTCATCGAGGGAGAGAATGCCTCGACATCCTATATGCGCGCCCTGTTTGATGACTGGCAGGCCAAAAACATCACCTCGGTTCTGCACGAAAAACGCGGCGGTTATTCGAACAATACCAAATCGATGTACGGAATTGCCAAGAAGGCCGAAGACCGTGGTGTCCGGATCATCACCGGCGTCGAAGTCAAGGGCCTGAGCAGCGAAAGCGGATCGGCGGCGATTGCCTCGGTTGAAACGAACCGGGGTACGATTTCCTGTGACAAGCTGATCGTTGCCCCCGGCCCCTGGGTGCGGGATTTCTGGAAAATGCTGGGCCTGCCCGGAAAAATCACCGTAAAGGGGCTGGATGGTGCCAAACACGATAACATCGACATGTGGCGGTATTGGCAGCTTGAAGAAGGGGTGCTGCGGGTGCCGCCGGAATCCCTGATGACCAACGACGGAAAGGTGCCGCCGGTTATCCATGTGGATACGGATGCGCCGCTTTTTTCGGATGTGGACGGCAGCCTGATTACGGATGAGATGTGGGGGATCTATTATAAGCCGGACTGGCATTTTGGCGGCGTACAGGGCGGCGCCTCGCCCTATAAGGTTGAGACCCCGGTTGATGAGGTTGCCATTGATCCATATGGCCCGTCATCACCGGAATTTGTGGCGTCAGGCGAATTTGCCCATATGTGGGTTTCGGCGCTGGCACATTGCCACAAAAGGTTTGAAGGCACGATGCCAAAGTATCACCGCGAGGCATCTGGCGGCATTGGCTGCTTTACGCCTGACAGCTTTCCGGTATTCGATCACTTTCACGGCAATGCGACCGTTATTGCCGATTCCAACCACGGCTGGAAAATGCTCGGCGTTGGCCACCTGATTGCAGACGAAGTGCTGGGCGAGCCGCAGGAACTGCTAGAGCCTTTCCGCTTTGACCGCTTTGAAAAAGGCGCGCTGCACCCGGTGTCCAACAGCCCGTATCCGTGGAGCTAGTTACAACCAAAAATACCAAGGCGAAAACGCCGCGAAACAGAACGAACAGGGAGATTGAAGATGGCGGAAATGGACCTCGAACGCTTTGTGGAAGCCCCCGGGCGCGATGAAAAGATCAAGGCCGTACGCAAAAAGATCGACGCCTTGGGCATCGAGTATCTCTACCTGCAATTCGTGTCGGTGACCGGCAAGATCATGGGAAAGGGGATTCCGGCGGACCACTGGGAATCTGTGGCAAAGAAGGGCTTTCAACTGGTTTACGGCGCGACGGTCAATCTGTTTACCGACCGCGCGGGCAACTATCTGGGGTATGGCCCCGAAGCGGCAGAACTGGTCGGCATTCCGGAACCGGAAACCTTCATGCAGCTTCCTTGGGCGCCGGAAATTGGCCGGTTTTATTGCACCCTGTTTCGCAACCGCGAGGAAAAAACCGACCCCGGTGCCTATCTGACGGCAGACTGCCGCGGCAACCTGCGCCGGATGCATGAGGATTTTACCGCCAAGCACGGCAAGCAACTGCGCATCGGCACCGAGCCGGAAATGATGTGGCTGAAGTTTGACGAGAATGGCAAGCCGAAGGATGGCTACTCCAAACCCTACTGCTATCACATCGACCAGTTCGAGAGCTTGCGTCCGGTATCGCTTCAGGTGATCCGCTATGCCCGCAAAATGGGGCTGGACATGATTCAGGGTGATCACGAGGACGCCCCCGGACAACTGGAACTGAACTGGATGTTCGACGATGTTCTGCGCAACGCCGACCGGCTGACAACCTATCGGCAGATCTGTGCCCAGGTCGCGCGCGAGAACAACATATTCGCCTGTTTCATGACCAAGCCGTTCATGGGGGTCTCGGCCTCGGGCTGTCACCACAACATGAGCCTCTGGCGTGGCGGCGAGGATGAATTTGTCGCTTGTGGAAATGATCCGGACGACCTGCCGGGAATGGCTGAAAACTACATGTATGTGAAAGGCGGAGAGAATACCTTCATGCCCGATGATGATGACCCGCAGATGCCCGGCAAGGAAGGGCTGGTGGCGATTGGCGGGGTGGTCCAACATCTTCAGGCATTGACGGCGATTGGTTGCTCCACGGTCAATTCCTACCGCCGGCTTTGGGATACCGGATTCTGGGCGCCGGTTTTTGCCGATTGGGGTTTCCAGAACCGCACCACCGGGCTGCGGGTCTCGGCGCCGGGCCGGTTCGAGTACCGCAGTGTCGATTCCATGGTGAACCCTTACCTGATGGGAACGACCCTGCTGGCCGCCATGGATGACGGCATCGACAACAAGCTTGATCCCGGTGAGCCGGAAGAGCGCAACATTTATGAGGCGATCAAGGCCGGCAAGGACGTAAAGAAACTGCCGATGTCGCTGGGGGACGCACTTGATGCGCTGGCCGGTGACGAGGTCGTTCAGCGCGGAATGCCGGGCGAAATGTACCGGTTGTATCACGAATACAAATATGACGAGTGGGCGCGTTTTATGTCCACTGTGACCGATTGGGACAACGACACTTACATGGAATGTCTGCCCTAGGCAGAGCATTCGATCCGATCCATGAACGGGAGGCGATAGCTGAAATGTGCGGAATTGCAGGACTGATTCACAAGGGCAAAAGCTCCAACATCGGCAGCGAAATGACGGCGATGTTGCAGGCGCTCAAGCATCGGGGGCCGGATTCGACCGGCTATGCGGTGTATGGCGAACCAGAGGCCGGCGTCTATGTCATGCGTCTGAAAGTGGCCGAAGCCGAAGACATGGCCCGCGGCCGCGGCATTCACAAAGTGATTGCAGACCGCATTGCCGAAGTCGAAATCATCCTGTCGGAACACGGGGCCAAGGTTGCCTCACGCGAGGCCCCGACGGAATATTCGCTGCGCTATGAAATCAGTCATGATGGCGACACCGCGATAATGGCGGCGCATATCGAAGAAACCGAGGGCGTCGAAATTCTGTCCATGGGCAACGGTCTGGAACTGATCAAGGATCTCGGGGATGCGTCAGATGTGGCCGGACTGTACGGCCTGAATGACTTCAAGGGAACACACGGAATTGGCCACACCCGGATGGCGACGGAATCAGATGTCGATATCCGCTCGGCCCACCCATACTGGGCCTTCCCCTACAATGACGTGTCGGTCGTGCATAACGGGCAGATCACCAACTATTGGATCATGCGCCGCGAAATGGAGCGCAAGGGTCACCGGTTCATGTCGAACTGCGACAGCGAACTGCTGGCGGTCTATACCGCGCATAACCTGTCGAACGGAATTGAACTGGAAGAGAGTTTGCGCCGGTCGATCGAAGAGATTGACGGCGTGTTCACCTATCTGGTCGCCACAAAGGACCAGTTGGGCATGGCCAAGGACACCATGGCGGCGAAACCGCTGGTTCTCTACGAAAGCGACAAACTGATCGCAATGGCATCGGAAGAAGTCGCGATCCGGGCAATTCTGCCCGAAGAAATCGACACCACTGACCCTTATGACGAGGAGGTTCGGGTATGGCAGGCGTAAGTGATGCAGACCTGAAGAAGATGACGCAGGACGAGCGTGTCAAAGCGCTGGGAATGACCACGGAACAGTTGACGGGCAAGTCGCTCTATATCGAGTTCGACCCGGATGCGCACGAGCGTTTCACCTATCCATGGGCGCCGGAGGTCGACTATAACAAGCGAACCGAACTGGACACTGATGATCTGACAACAACCGAGGTCAACGCCCGTATCCGCGAACTGATGAACGAGGGCTATGGCACGATTGTTCTAAAGAATCCGCGTGGGAAGCACTCGATCGGAGTCGGCATTCTGAGCCGCCTCAATCTGATCATCGAAGGGTCGACCGGTTATTTCGGTGTCGGGCTGATTGATGGCCCGAACGTGCGCATCAACGGCCGGGTTGGCTGGTCATGCGCTGAAAACATGATGTCAGGCACCGTTGTCGTGGAAAAGAATGCCGGCTCGACCTTTGGCGCGGCCATTCGCGGCGGTGATCTGGTGTGCAGGGGCTCGGTCGGCTCACGCACCGGTATCGACATGAAAGGCGGCACGATTATCGTCGGGGGCGATACCGGCGCGCTGTCTGGTTTCATGATGCAGCGCGGCAGGCTGGTTGTCTGCGGCAACGCCGGCAAGAACCTGGGTGACAGCATGTATGACGGCACCATTTACGTTGGCGGCGAGATCAAATCGCTTGGGGTCGATGCGGTCAAGGCAGAGTTGACCGATGCCGACCGCAAATGGCTGACACGCAAGCTTACCCAATACGGGTTGATGCCGAAAAAGGGCGTTGACCATTTCACCAAGATCGTCGCCGGCAAACAGTTGTGGAATTACGACAACCTGGAACCGCACGAAAAGAAACTCATTCTGTAAGTCAGCGAAAGGAACCAGAACAATGGCTGACGGTGACATGCCGAAAAAGAAACCACTGGATCGCGATGTGTATCGCCTCGGTGAAAGTTTTATATTCCCGCCCAGGGTTATCGACGACATCCATATCAAGTCCGAGCTTGGGCGATACCGGATGCGGGGCTTTTCCCTGTTCAAGAAAATCCCCCATTGGGATGATCTGACCTTTCTGCCCGGAACGCTGACCCGTTTCGTGATCGAGGGGTATCGGGAAAAATGCGAAACCAAAACAGTCATTGGCCCGCGTGCCAAGCGACCTTTGGTGCTTGATATACCGATTTACATAACCGGGATGAGTTTTGGCGCCCTGTCCTATGAGGCCAAGACCGCGCTGGCGCGTGGCGCCACCATGGCCGGCACCGCCACCTGTTCGGGCGAAGGCGGAATGATTCCGGATGAGCGGCGTTTCAGTTCCAAGTGGTTCTATCAGTGCATCCAGTCACGCTATGGCTTCAATCCGCACCATCTGGTGCTGGCAGACGGCGTGGAATTCTTTATCGGGCAGGGCTGCAAGGTTGGCCTGGGCGGGCACCTGATGGGCCAGAAAGTGACAGATCAGGTTGCGGAAATGCGGTCCCTGCCTGCGGGGATCGATCAGCGTTCACCGGCACGTCACCCTGATTGGCTGGGACCGGATGATCTGGCGCTGAAGATACAGGAGATTCGCGAAGTCACGGACGGGCAAATCCCGATTCAGCTGAAGCTTGGCGCAGCGCGGGTGTACGACGATGTACGCATGGCGGTGAAATGTGACCCCGACAGCATCTATATCGACGGTATGGAAGGCTCAACCGGGGCCGGGCCACATCTGGCAACGGAAGAAACCGGAGTACCCGGTATGGCGGGAATCCGGCAGGCGCGCAAAGCGATTGATGATCTGGGCAAGCGCGGCGAGATCAGCCTGATCTATGCCGGTGGCATCCGCAACGGTGCTGACGTGGCCAAGGCGATTGCCTTGGGGGCTGATGCCATTGCCATTGGCCATTCGGCCATGATGGCACTGAACTGCAACAAGGATATTCCGGAAGCGAACTACCCCGAGGAAATCGGGGCCGATCCGGGCCACTGCTATCATTGTCATACCGGACGCTGTCCGGTTGGTGTGGCAACGCAGGATCCGCAACTGCGTGCCCGGCTTGATCCGGATGAAGCCGCCGAGCGGGTATACAATTTCCTGCATACGCTCACCATCGAGGCACAGCTTTTTGCCCGCGCCTGCGGCAAAACCCATGTACATTCGTTGGAACCCGAGGACCTGGCAGCCCTGACGATGGAGGCATCTGCCCTGGCCGGAGTGCCCCTGGCAGGGACAAATTACACCGTGGGCATAGAAGATTACCACCACCTGTAGGAGGGAGCGATATGGCTGGCACACAATTCAGAGGCTCGGAAATCAAGGATGTCGATCAGTTCCTGAAAGACGCCGAGGGGCTTGAAACAGACCGCGAAAAAGAGATCGGTCAACATATCGGCTATCGCTATGATGTGAATCTGGTGCCCGATTATGACCGGATCACCCCGTTTCTGACCAAATACATGGAAATCATGGGCTGGGATGATCTGAACTGGCTGGAAGACATCCACATGGGTTACGAAGAGGGTATGCCCGCCGTGTTTGACCGCAATATCAACGGCTGGGTGCGCATTCCTGACAGCATAAAATTACCGGACAACCAGCAGGATCGCGACATGATTGCGCGCGAACTTTTGCTAAAATTCCAGATGTCCGACCGGCACCCGCTGGTTTCCCTGAGAAAGGCCTATAAAAAGTTCTGACGATGTCACAAACGCCCCGGATCGCCTGTCTGCAAACCTGCCCGAGAGCTGATATCGCATCTGCCCTGGAGGAGGCTCTGCCTCTGGCGCAGGCGGCTGTCAGTGACGGTGCCGAATTTCTGTTCCTGCCAGAATATTGCGGCGGGTTGAAAAGTGATGGCGCGAAACTGACGCCACCAGCCGCGCGCGAGGGCGAGCATGGATTCCTGAACAGTCTGCGTGATTTTGCCTTGGAAAATCGCGTCTGGATCATGCTTGGTTCGGTGGCAATTGCGGCCGCTGACGATAAAATCGTCAACCGGGGTTTCATCATAGACGACCATGGAAAAATCATCAGCCGGTACGACAAGATTCATCTGTTTGACGTGCGGCTGTCGGATAATGAGGTGTATGCCGAAAGCGCAACGGTTGTTCCCGGGACACAAGCCGTGCTTGTCGAGACACCTTTTGGCCGCATCGGCCACACGATCTGCTATGATCTGCGCTTTCCGCACCTCTACCGCGCCCTGGCCAAAGCCGGTGCCGATATTATTGCCGTGCCTGCGGCCTTTACCAAGCGCACGGGGCAGGCCCACTGGCATGTTCTCAACCGCGCGCGTGCTATCGAAAACGGTGTCTTTGTCGTATCACCATGTGCAATCGGCGAGATCCCTGGCGGCGGCGAAAGCTATGGCCATTCGCTGATCGTTGACCCTTGGGGCCGCGTGCTGGCCGATGGCGGAACCACCCCCGGTGTTGTGGCCGCAAGCATTGATCTTGATGCCGTGGCGGATACACGCGCGCGTATCCCGAGCCTTTTGCATGACCGCCCGTTCACCCTGCACCAAATTCACACGGACAGGAAAACCCAATGACGTCTGCAGCAACAATCCTTGGCCAGAGCTTTTCCGAGAATCCGCTCAAACTTGCCTTTCTGAAATGGCAATGCCGGGTGCGCCAGATTGCGATGCGTGAGGAAGAGGGGCGACCCGGAGCCGCAACGATGCCCTCGGTTCTGTTGTCTGGGGATACGCAACCGCTTGGCCATATCATTACGGTTCTCAACCGGGCCCCGGCCCACTCTGTTACCGCGGAACTCTTGCATATGGCCCGCAAGACCAATGACCCTGCAATCCGCCGCCAACAGGCGATCCAGTTTCTTTCGGCAGAATACTATCAGAGACCACAACGATTTTCGGATGTACTGACAGCAACATTTCAGCCGGAATCAGACGGCGCTGCACGGCTTTTGGACAAACGTGAATGTGTGCTGGAATTTGACGCATTCGCACAGGATTTTCGGCTGTGGTGCAAGGTTTGGCGCCTGGAGGCGAACAATTCCCTGTATCAGGCGACCGTTGCCCACAACAGGTTGTTTAACCCGTCTCTGCCCGACAATACCATCGTGCTCGGCTTTGAGCCCGACTGGACGCGATCTTCTGCGGATCCGACACCTTGCTGACAGAGATAATCTGGTTCTCTACCTGCCGGGCTTCTGCTCTGCGGCTGTGATGACCGCCCGCGTGTGATAGCGCTGCCGCTTGGCGCTCTCCTGCAACAACCATTCCTGCACGATGTCTCTCTCCGGAAATGACGGGGATTTTTTCGAACAGAGCAGAAAGTAGCCGTGGTTCGTACGCACGTCATTTCGCCCCACCGGGCGGACCAGTTTGCCGGCCTCAAGCAGATGATCGACAAGATGCCCCCAGCCCAGCGCCATTCCAAGCCCGTCGACAGCCGCCTGAATGGCCAGTGGATAGGTGTTGAACAGAACCGCCTGATCGGTTTGGGAGATGGCAACATCCTTGTGCGCGAACCAGGTTGGCCAGTTCATCCATTCAACATGGGCGTTTGAGACGCCGATAAGATCACATTCAGGCAAACCGGCAAGATCGGAGGCTTTCGGATTCTTTTCCAGATAGCCGGGTGAACAAACCGGAAAGACAGTTTCACCGAACAACAGCCGCGCACGAAATCCCGGCCAGTTTCCGTCGCCCCGCAGAATTGCAAGATCAATATTCTCGGCCAGGCATTCCTGATCATTGTCAGATGCAACCAACATGATTTTCAAATGCTTGTTGGATTGGTTGAACCGGCGAAGCCGGGGCATCAGCCAGAGCGCCGCGACCGAGTTCGTGGCGGCCAGTGTGACGGTGTTTTTCTGATGCTCGGAGAGCATCTCGCGCGAGGCCGTGCGCAGGGCGTCAAGCGCCGGCGAAATCTTACCGAACATGGCGTGGCCCTGAGGTGTGAGGCTGACCGAGCGATGCGTACGCAAAAACAGCGGAATTTCGTAATACTGTTCCAGCAGGCGTATCTTTCGGCTGATCGCAGATTCACTGATGTTCAGTTCACGCGCGGCACCGGCAAAGCTTTGTGACCTTGCAGCCGATTCGAAGGCCAGAAGATAATCCAGAGGCGGAAGTGATTTTCCCGGCTGCTTCATTATATGCCTTTCTGAATGGGCCGTGCATTCGCTGCTTTCCGACAAAGAAACAGCACAAAATCCGGCCATTCATTCAGACAGAAAAATTCCAACTAATTGAAATAAACAGATTTTTACTCATTTGCCAACAATTATTAGTGCCTTAGCCCTAAATATTTCTATGCACTAATTCTGCGAAAAACCGGCATGATGTATCGGCGGAGGTTCAAGGTTTCCTGCGCCAGGATCAAAACCAAACAAAAGAAAAAAGACAGGGAGTTAACATGAAACTGAAAATATTTTTTGCTGCATCTGCAGTTGTTTTGTCGGGCTCTATGGGTCTGGCGGCTGACAGCAGTGACCCAATCGTCGTCCCGATCCACAACTGGTCCTCACAGATTGTGATGAGCAATGTGGTGGGAAAGCTGTTTGAGGAAATCGGAGACAATGTCGAATATGTCACGACCGACAGCCAGGCCGTTTATGAATCCATCCGGAGTGGTGATGTAACGCTCGAAATGGAAGTCTGGGAAGGGGCTTTTGGCGCATCTTTTCGTGCCGCACTTGAAAAGGGCGGTATCGTTGATGCGGGTGACCACAATGCCGTCACACGCGAAGACTGGTGGTATCCGATGTGGACCAAGGAAGCCTGCCCGGGCCTACCCGACTGGAAGGCGCTGAACGAATGTGCCGCCGTCTTTGCGACACCTGAAACCGGTGACAAGGGACGCTTTCTGGGTGGTCCGGTAGACTGGCTGAAGCATGATCAGGAACGGGTTGATGCGCTTGACCTGAATTTTGTCGTTGTGAATGCCGGATCGGCCGCCGCCCTCTGGGCCGAGGTTGCAGCGGCAGAAGCCGACAAGAAACCGGTCGTGATCTTCAACTGGACCCCCAATTTTGTAGAAGCCGTCTGGCCCGGTGAATTTGTCGATTTTCCAAAGTGGGTTGATGGCTGCGACAAGAACCCGAGTGTCGGCCCCAACCCGAACGCGACCTATGATTGCGGAAATCCGGCGAACGGCTATCTGAAGAAAGCTGCCTGGGATGGGATGAAGGACAAATGGCCATCGGCCTATGAATTGCTGCAAAAAATCTCATTCACCAATGCGCAGATTGCGGAAATGGCCAAGTTCGTTGATGTGGACGAGATGGAGCCCGAAGACGCCGCCGCCGCATGGCTGGAGGCGAATGAAGCCGTCTGGAAACCCTGGATCGAATAATCCTTGCCTGGACTATCAAGGAGATTACAGCATTGATCCCGCCCGGTACGATCGGGCGGGATATATGGGGAGATAAACCATGAACCGTGAATCACCCGTGATTGCATGCAAGCATGTGTGGAAGCTGTTCGGTCCTTCCCCCAGGAAATATCTTGCATCCCTCCCGGCCGATCGCCGTTTTGCAGACATTCAGAAGGACGGGTATATCGCTGCGGTCCGCGATGTTTCACTGGAAATCAATCGCGGGGAAATGCTGGTTATCATGGGGCTTTCCGGCTCGGGCAAATCAACGCTGGTTCGTTGCTTTGCCCGGCTGCTGGAGATCACCGGTGGCGAGGTTCTGGTTGACGGTCAGGACATCATGTCGCTGACAGAAAAACAACTCATCGAATTGCGGCGGCGCAAGATGGGCATGGTTTTTCAGAGCTTCGGCCTGTTGCCGCACCGTACGGTTTTGCAAAACGTGGCCTTTCCGCTGGAAATGCGCGGCCAGGACAAGCACGATCGGCGCGAACGGGCCCTTGAAGTGATCAAACTGGTTGGTCTGGAAGGGCGTGAGGAATATTTTCCGCGCGAACTATCGGGCGGGCAACAGCAACGGGTCGGCATTGCCCGCTCGCTGGCCATAGAGCCGGATATCTGGTTTCTGGACGAACCGTTCTCGGCACTTGACCCGCTGATCAGGCGGGAGATGCAGGATGAGTTTCTGCGGCTTCAGAACCTGTTACAGAAAACCATCGTGTTCATAACCCACGATTTCGACGAGGCCCTGCGCCTTGCGGACCGGATCGCCATCATGAAGGACGGGGCCGTCGAGCAATGTGACACACCGGACAAGATCGTGCTGAACCCAGCGACAGAATATGTGGCCAAGTTCACCAGGGAAATCGAAAAATCCCGTGTTGTTCATGCCGCATCTCTGGCGCGGCCACTGAATGGCCAGACGCCGACTGGCAAGCCGGTCGCCGCAGACGCCACGATGCACGAACTGGCCCGGCTTCTGGTCAACGACACGCGCGACAGCCTGCCGGTTGTTGATGCCAAAGGTTTGATTATTGGCGGGCTTGACCGGCAGGAAGCGCTGGATCTGTTCCTGGGGAGTGACTGATGTCTGCCACCGCAGAAACCGTTACACCCGCAGGCCGGTTGAATTTGACGCGCAGGCAAGTGGCACTGGGCCTGCTGATATGCGCGATTGTCATGGCTTTGGCACGCCCTATATTGCCGGAATTTCTGGTGCGGGTGCCGGATCGGGCGATCCTTCCCTATGACAGTTTTCTGCAATCCGTGTTTGATTTCATCAAGGATGATCTGGGGTTGCGTTACCTGACACGAACCATTTCAGGTGGGCTGGAATGGCTACTGGATGTCACGGCAAACCTTCTCTATGGCAAGCGCCGCTGGCCAAATCTGGGGCCTATCCCCTGGACCGCAATTACAGGTGCATCGGTCGTATTGGGCTATTGGCTGGGCGGCTGGCGAACAGCGCTGCTGGCCGGGGGCACCTTTCTGTGGACCGCACTCATCGGTCAATGGAAACTGGCCATGCAGACGATGTCGGTGATCATTGTTGCCGCACCGCTCGCATTCATGCTTGGTCTGGTGCTGGGAATAGTGGCGTGGAAATATCCGAGATTTGAACGCGCGCTGCGGCCGCTTCTCAGCCTGCTTCAGACCCTGCCCTTTTTCACCTATCTGCTGCCAGCGGTAATCTTCTTCAAGGTTGGCCCGCCCGCTGCAAGCGTGGCCACGATTTTCTATGCCATTCCGCCAATGGTGCTGATGACAATCCTTGGCCTGCGCAAAGTGCCCGACAGCGTGGTCGAAAGCGGCCATATGAGCGGTGCAACACGCTGGCAGATGCTGCGTCATGTGTACCTTCCGGCTGCGCGGACAGATATCCTTGTCGGGGTCAATCAGGTGATCATGCTCTGTCTGGCGATGGTTGTCCTGACGGCGTTTATCGGCATGCCCGGCCTTGGTGCCAAGCTGCTGTCGCTGATGAACTCGTTGAAACTTGGCCGAAGTTTTGAGATCGGGGTAACGATTGTTTTGCTCGCAATCACGCTGGATCGGCTGTCAAAGGCCTGGGTGGTAAAGCAGCCAGAACATTTTGCGCGGGGAACGCCCTGGGCAAAGCGCCACATTTTTGTGTTGGCGGGTCTTGGGGTTTTCATTGCTTTTCTGATCCTTGCCCAATTCGTGCAGGTGGCAGACCACATCAGCCGCAAGCAGGATTTGTCGATGGGCAAAGAGATTGACGGGGTGATCAAGGGCTTTCTTGACATTGATGCTGTTCAGGCAGTGACTGGTTGGTTGCGCTGGTTCCTGATCACCTGGGTTCTCATCCCGCTGCGTAACGCTCTGTTATGGCTGCCGTTCATGACGGTTGTTCTGTTCTTCATGGCCATCGGCTATCTGGTTGGCGGCTGGCGGTCGGCCCTGATCGCCGGGGGGTTCTTTTTCATCGTGGCACTTACCGGTTGGTGGGACCGTTCGATGATAACGCTCTATGAGGTGTCGGCGGCGGTGCTGCTGGCCTCTGTCATCGGGTTTCCGCTTGGGATTGCCGCGGCGCAGAGACGGGGCTGGGCGCAACCGGTGCTGCTGGCCTGTGATACGGCGCAGACCTTCCCCAGCTTTATCTACCTGATCCCGGCTATCATGCTGTTCGGGGTGAATGACGTGGCGGTGATCTTTGCAATCCTGATCTTCGCCACGGTGCCGCTGACACGCTATACGATCGAGGGCATTCGTGCAGTGAAACCGGAGATGCTGGAGGCGTCTGACATGTCCGGCTCCACGCGTGCGCAAAAGCTGTGGCATGTGCAACTGCCGCTTGCCCTGCCGACCATGGCCGTCGGGTTTAATCAGGCAATCATGTTTGCCTTTTTCATGGTGATTATCGCCGCTTTCATCGGCACGCAGGATCTGGGTCAGGAGTTGCAGAAAACGCTTGCGGGAAACCAGCTTGGCAAAAATTTTGTTCTTGGCCTGTGTGTGTCGCTGATGGCGCTGGCCATCAACCATGTCATCATGCGTTGGGCCGATGAGCGCAAGAAACGCCTGGGGCTTTCCTGATGGATACCCCCGCAACCCAGGTCCGTCCGGTACTGGAAACACCGTTTGAGCGCGGCGGGATCATCGCGCCCGGTTTGCCGATCCTGCCGCAAGGTGTCGAACGCCACCCGATCCCCGGCGGTGGCAGTCGGGCTGTCCCGGTCCGGGCGGGCGACCAGCTAACCATTCTCGACCGCCAGGGAATGCAGCCCGGTGAACTGGTCTTTTTCACCGGTGACGGGCGCTCGGATGCGGGTATGCTGGGGGCAACCGGCGCTGGCAGGCCAGACGGCGCCCTTTCCGTTCTGGCTGGCGGGTCGCTTTCCGGCGCCAAGGTTATGAAAACACTTACCGCCGCGGGTATCCGGCTTGAGCAAGGTGATGCGGTGCGCATTTTCACGCAAGGCTCACGGGCCGGGGACATGGAAAGCTTTACCGCGGCCTGTGACGGGCTGCTGATCGTGGCGGCGCCGGGCGAGGCGATGCGCCCCGAGGCACAGAATACCCCAACAGATCTGGTTCTCTATATTCGTCGTGCCGACCCGGGCATGATCAAGGGCAATAATGCCCCGCCGGATCCGCTTTGGGATCCTTTGCAGGATTTCAACATTCAGCCGGGGCAGGCCCGGGCCTATGAGGTCAGATCAGGTGAGTATATTCAGGTGCTCGATGTGAAAGGACGGGAATGCTCGGATTTTCAGGCGTTTTCGCTGGCAGCCCTGGATCAGGGGCTGGAGCGGGAAATTGACCCGTCAACAACACGCAGCCTGATGGGCAGCATCTACCCCGCGCCCGGACTGTTCGCAAAATTCTGGACGGTTGATCAGGAGCCACTGGTTGAAATCGTGCAGGATACCTGCGGTCGGCATGATACCTTCAACCTTGCCTGTACAGCCCGGTATTACGAAGACCTCGGCTATCCCGGCCATGTCAACTGTTCAGACAATATCAACCTTGATCTGGCCCGCTATGACGTGCGCCCACGCGCCGGCTGGCCGGCGATCAATTTCTTTTTCAACACCATGGTTGATGACACCAACGCAATCGGCATGGATGACCCGTGGTCGCGACCCGGCGACTATGTTCTGCTCAGGGCACTTACCGATCTGGTCTGCGTATCGACGGCCTGCCCCTGTGACGTTGACCCGGCAAACGGCTGGAACCCTACAGATATTCAGATACGCACTTACAGTGCTGAGGAAACAGTGGCCCGATCCATCGGGTTCAGAAAAACAGCGGAGGCAGAAGTGGAGGAAACCAGGAAAACCGGCTTTCATGCCTGTTTCGCGCGGCACACGCGGGATTTTGTCGCGTATAACGGCTATTGGCTGGCCAATACGATGACCGGGCTGGGCACGCTTGCCGAATACTGGGCCTGCCGGGAAAAGGCCGCTGTGATGGATCTTTCCCCGCTGCGCAAGTACGAGGTGACCGGACCGGATGCCGAAGAACTGATGCAGGTTTGTGTCACCCGGAATATAAAGAAACTCGCCGTCGGGCAGGTGGTTTACACCGCAATGTGTTACCACCACGGCGGTATGATCGACGACGGAACCGTCTACCGGCTGGGCGACAACAATTTCCGCTGGATCGGCGGGAATGATACAAGTGGTCTGTGGTTGCGGGAACAGGCAAAGGAACGTGGCCTGAATGCCTGGGTGCGCGATTCCACAGACCATCTGCATAATATTGCGGTTCAGGGGCGGCTATCGCGCGAGATTTTGAGCGGGCTGTTCTGGACCCCGCCTGAGCGCCCGACGATTGATGAGTTGGGATGGTTTCGCCTGACCGTGGCACGTCTGGACGATGTGCGCGGAACCTCGGTTGTGATCAGCCGCACGGGTTATTCGGGCGAACTTGGCTATGAAGTCTTTTGCCATCCGAAGGATTGCACCGAGGTTTTCGACCGGATCTGGGAAGCCGGATCAGCCAAAGGCATGGTGCCGCTGGGGCTTGCTGCCCTGGAGATGCTGCGCATCGAGGGCGGGTTGATCTTTGCCGGCAGCGAATTTGACGACCAGACTGATCCGTTTGAGGCCGGTATCGGTTTCACCGTTCCCCTGAAATCAAAGGCCGATGATTTCATAGGCCGCAAGGCACTGGAAGAGAGAAAGGCGCATCCACAACGCAAACTGGTCGGCCTTGACATCGAAAGCGGTCTGGTGCCGTCGGCCGGGGATTGTGTGCGCATGGGAAAGGCGCAGATTGGTGAGATCACTTCAGCCATGAAATCGCCAATTCTGGGCAAGACCATCGCGCTGGCACGTCTGAACGTCACGCACGCCGAAGTTGGTACCAATGTCGAAGTGGGTCAGCTCGACGGACAACAGAAACGCCTGAAAGCGGTCGTGACCACTTTTCCACATTTTGACCCGACCAAGCAAAGGGTCAAAGGGCATTACGGTTAGCGGCCGAAAAGGCCACTCAGCAATCCAGAGTGTGGTCCCGCTCCCATTGGCTGAGGTGGCGGGAATAGTCGTCCCATTCGGCTGTTTTCAGCTTGATATAGGCATCTGCAAACTCGCTGCCCAGTGCAGCGCGCAGGGTTTTATCCTTGGCGAACTGCCGGATGGCATCAACCAGATAAAGCGGTAGCTTACGCGCGCCACGGACCTTGTGGCCTTCGGCATACATGTCGATATCAAGTCGCTTGCCGGGGGATGTCTCTTTCTCCAGGCCATCCATACCGGCGGCCAGATAGCCAGCCATCAGAAGGTAAGGGTTGGCGGCGCCATCGGCCTGACGGAATTCGAACCGGCCTTCGTCAGGAATACGGATCATGTGGGTGCGATTGTTGCCGCCAAAGGTCACGGTATTGGGCGCCCATGTCGCCCCCGAAGACGTTGTCGGTGCATTGATCCGTTTATAGGAATTCACCGTCGGATTGGTAAGCGCACTCAGCGCTTCGGCATGGGCAAGGACACCCCCCATGAAATGATATCCCATCTCCGAAACCCCCAATTCATCTGCCGGATCATGGGTCAGGCAGGTTTTCTCATCCAGACTCCAGAGCGACGCATGCACATGACAGCCGTTGCCGGTGAGATGGGCAAAGGGTTTGGGCATGAAGGTGGCCCTCAACCCGTGTTTTTCGGCTATCTCCTTGACCATGAAGCGGAAAAAACACATCTGATCGGCGGTCTTCAGGCATTCGGAAAAATCCCAGTTGATTTCAAACTGGCCATTGGCGTCTTCGTGATCGTTCTGGTAGGGATGCCAGCCGAGTGTGAGCATATGCGTGCAAATTTCGGCAATCACATCGAACCGGCGCATCAGGGCCGATTGATCATAGCAAGGTTTGGTCTGAATATCGCGCGGGTCTGAAATTGCACTGCCGTCTTCATTGATCAGGTGGAATTCGGGCTCGACTCCGGTCTTGAACAGAAAACCTTGCCCGGCGGCGCGTTTGATCAGCACCTGAAGCACATTGCGCGGCGCCTGGGCCAGTCGTTCTCCTCCAATGTAGAGGTCGCCGGGCACCCAGGCGATTTCTGACCGCCAAGGCAGTTGGATCACCGCATCGGCATCCGGAAAGGCAAACATGTCGGGATGGGCCGGGGTCATGTCCAGCCAGGCTGCGAATCCGGCAAATCCGGCACCGGATTTTTGCACGCCGGCGATGGCCTCGGCCGGCACCAGTTTTGAACGCTGTGTGCCGAACAGATCGGTGAAGTTCACCAAAAAGAACTTCACACCGTTGTCGGCGGCATATTTCTCCAGATCCTTGGCCATTGTTGTCTCCCTGTTTTTTTCCTTGTCAGATTTCCGTGCTGCCAGACCTCCCCGGGATCCAGTCAGTTCCGGCAAGTGGTACCTGCGCCATGGCTGCGGCTTCTATGGTCAGTGCGACCAGATCCTCGGGCTCCAGATTGTGCAGATGGCTTTTGCCACAGGCGCGGGCGATGGTCTGGGCTTCGAGCGTCATGACCTTCAGATAATTCGCCAGACGGCGCCCGGCGAGCACGGGGTCGAGCCGTTTGGCCAATTCCGGATCCTGGGTAGAGATTCCCGCCGGATCGCGCCCCTCATGCCAGTCGTCATAAGCCCCGGCTGTTGTTCCCAGTTTCTGGTATTCTTCCTCGTAGATCGGATCATTATCCCCCAAGGCCACCATCGCCGCCGTACCGATCGACACCGCATCCGCGCCCAGCGCCAACGCCTTGGCCACATCGGCGCCGTTACGGATGCCGCCTGAAATGATCAACTGCACTTTCCGGTGCATGCCCAATTCCTGCAGAGCCTTGACCGCCGGACGGATGCAGGCGAGCGTTGGCAGGCCGACATGTTCAATAAAGACTTCCTGAGTTGCTGCGGTGCCGCCCTGCATTCCGTCCAGCACAATGACATCCGCACCCGATTTTACCGCCAAAGCAGTGTCATAATAAGGGCGGGTACCGCCGATTTTCAGATAGATCGGTTTTTCCCAGTTGGTGATCTCGCGCAGCTCATTGATCTTGATTTCAAGATCATCCGGCCCGGTCCAGTCCGGGTGGCGACAGGCCGATCGCTGATCTATTCCCTTGGGAAGGTCACGCATTTCCGCAACCCGGTCCGAGATTTTCTGCCCCAGCAACATGCCGCCGCCGCCGGGTTTGGCGCCTTGCCCGACAACTACCTCAATGGCGTCTGCCTTGCGCAGATCGTCGGGATTCATCCCATAGCGAGACGGCAGATACTGATAGATCAGCGTTTTTGACTGCCCCCGCTCTTCCGGTGTCATGCCGCCATCGCCCGTGGTGGTTGATGTGCCCGCCAATGTCGCGCCACGCCCGAGGGCCTCTTTTGCCTGTGCGGAAAGAGAGCCGAAACTCATGCCGGCGATTGTGATGGGAATATCCAGTTTGATCGGCTTGCTGGCGAACCGCGTTCCGAGAACAACGCTGGTATCGCAGCGTTCCCGGTAACCTTCCAGCGGGTAACGCGAAATCGAGGCGCCGAGAAACAGCAGGTCGTCAAAATGCGGCAGGCGCCGCTTTGATCCGCCACCGCGAATATCATAGATGCCGGTTGTCGCGGCCCGCCGGATTTCTGACAAGGTGTAATCGTCGAAGATCGCCGATTTTCGGGGGGTGGTTGTTGGGGTGTGTGCTGCCATTTTCTTACCTTCAGTAGGCACCGACATTATCGATGTCAAAATTGTAAAGCTTTCGCGCAGAACCGTACCGGCGAAATTCTGAGGGGGCGGCCTCTATTCCGGCGGCTTGCAAAAGCTCGGCGAGCTTGGCCAGATGCTCTGGGCGCATTTCTTTCTCTATGCAATCCGCGCCCAGGCTTTCGACCTTGCCGCGCACAAAAAGAACCGCCTCATAGATAGAATCGCCCAGCGCGTCCCCGGCGTCTCCACAGACCACCAGATGCCCGCTCTGGGCCATGAACGCCGACATGTGCCCGACCGAGCCGCCGACAACAATGTCAACGCCCTTCATCGAAATACCACATCGCGAAGAGGCATCGCCCTCGATGACCAGCAATCCGCCGTGGGCAGTGGCGCCAGCACTTTCCGAGGCATTGCCGGTGACATGTACCCTGCCTGACATCATGTTTTCGCCAACACCGACACCGGCGTGTCCTTCTATTGTCACGTTGGCCTGCTGGTTCATGCCGGCACAATAGAAACCGACATGTCCTTTGATCACGACGTCAATCGGTGCGGTGAGACCGCAGGCAATGGAATGCTGACCTTGCGGAGAGCGGACAACCCAGTTCCTGTCATTGGTGCTGTCATCCAGGGCCATCAGCGCCTTGTTCACTCCGCGCACGCCAATTTCTCTAACGTCGAGTTCCGGCATTGTCAGGCGCCCCCTCCCCATACAAAAATTTCTCCGGGTCCCGGCTCCCATATCCGGGCACTGTCGGCGCCGGGCAGGTTTGCTATGGCGCGGTATTCGGTAGCCATGGCGACCCAGTCGTCGGTTTCCGCCATCACCGCATGTTTGCATGCAATGGGATCGCGCACGACGGCAAAGCCGTCATTGGTGCCGATGCAAAACGTGTAAAAGCCGTCCAGTTCCTCGATCCCCGCGGCAACAGCCTGACGCAGGTTCGCGCCTTCGCGCAGTTTCCACGTGAGAAACCCTGCGGCAACCTCGGTATCATTCTCGGTCTGGAAAACCATCCCCTTGCGTTCCAGTTCGCGGCGCAAACGGTTGTGGTTGGACAGCGAGCCGTTGTGAACCAGACACAGATCCAGCCCGGTTGCAAAGGGGTGTGAGCCTTCGGTCGTGACGGCGCTCTCGGTAGCCATCCGCGTGTGCCCGATAGCGTGGCTGCCTGCCGCATGTCTCAGATCGAAACGCTCCACAACATCCTTTGGCAGCCCTGTCTGCTTGAATATCTCGATGGATTTCCCGGATCCGACGATGCGAATGTCCGGCCGGTTTTCAGCCAGCCAGTCATGCACAAGATCGGCATCGGCATCGGTGATCAGAACCGCGTGGTCTGAAATGACCTGCACCTGGACATCGCAATTCAGGGCTTTCTCCAGATCGGCGTCAAGGGCCTTCCATTCTTCATCCGGGCTGTTGCTGGCTAGGGTGAATTTTGTCCGGCCACCTTCCACGGGATTGCGGTAGATCGCGAAACCTGCGCTGTCCGGACCACGATCTGACATTTCCGTTAGCATCGGCGCGAACAATTCCCCAAGTCTGGGTTGCAGATCCGGGTTCTTCAGATAAAGGCCGACAATTCCACACATAGGGACCCTTTCTTCATGTCAGTGAGTGGAGTTCAGGCAAATTATGTCCACTGACAGTAAAAAAACATGAATGAGGGGAAACATCAAGCCCTGAATCAGCCGGGTTTTGTCTCACGGCTGTAACTGATAACCGACAGGAACCGGATCGGCAGTTCGGGCATGTTCTCCGGACCGTGTGGCGCGTTGGCATCAAAAAACAGCGAGTCACCGGGGCGCATGTCGTATGTTTTTTCGCCGTGACGATAAATCATGTGACCTTCAAGCATATAGATGAATTCCAGCCCGTCATGCTGAAAAACCGGAAATACATCGGATGTATCCTGCAATACGATCAGATAAGGCTCGACCGTCAGGTTGCCCTGTGGAGCATGGCCCAGCAACAGATACTGATGCCCGGCTCTGGTGCCACGACGTTCGATTTCCAATCCGTCGCCGGCTTTTACAAAAGTTGCAGCGCGGTCTGTCTCGAACCCGGCAAAAAGCGCTGTTACAGGCACATGCAAAGCCCGTGCCAATGATTGCAGTGATGAAAGGGAAGGCGATGTCGAGCCGTTTTCGATCTTTGACAGCATACCGCCGGACATGCCTGCGGATTTCGCCAGCCGAGAGATGGTCATGCCGAGTTGCTCACGCAGGTTTCGGACTTCGCGACCGATCGAAACTTCCAACCGATTGTTGCCGGCCTTCCCCGATCCATGCGGATCCTGAACGAGGACTGCACGGTCGGGCTTTGAATTATTATCAGAATTCTTGGCCATTTTTCAACTTATTCACCCTGGGTCTGGCCTGTAGGTCATCCAAAAGGCCACGGCGTTCTTTTCGGCCGGATACCTGCACCATGCGCTGGCGCAGCGCAAGCAGAAACGATGTTGCTTCTATGTCAGTGACGCGCAATCAATTGAACTGTCCATGGCTTGTCCACCGCAAACCGGGGTGATTGCCAACCAAGCCGCCAAAGGCCTGGGCCAGCGTTTTGAGCCGGCCCAGACAAATGTGTTTGCCGTCTTGCGATCAGTATCGCTCGATCGAGGCTTTTGCCAGATCGCCGGTTTCGTCGGCATCAAGCTCGTGCTGTAGTTCGGTTGCTTCTTCGCGCAACTGAATCCAGTGCCAGCCTATCCAGAAAACCAGCCCCGCGATAAAGAGCAGAAATTCCGTACCCTGAAACGGGTAGATGGCGGAAACATCGGCCAGATCGACGGCCCAGTCGGTCATTCCATTGGTAGACATCATAGTTCTCCGATTCTGTTAGACTGCGTTGACAAGGGCTTTTTCAGCCGCCACGACATCTTCGATCGCCGCCTGATATGCCTGATTGGTTTCGAAATCGAGGCCTTCAAGTTCAACCTTGGCCGGAACGCGAAGCATACCCATCCCGTTCAGGATTTTTGCCATGATCCAACCCGGAAGGAACCCAAGCAGGCCAAACATGATGATTGCACCGATAAACATGCCAAGCGGGTTGATCGCCGCATAGCCTTCATAGGGCGAAGAAGGCTGACCCCAGAGCATGAAGCCTGCAATCAGCAGCCCGATCACCCCGGCGTAGCCATGCACGGCGACCGCCCCGACCGCATCATCAATCTTGAACTTGCGCTCAACCCAATAGTGCAGCTTGTAAGCCGCCCAAGCGCCAAATGCTCCGATGAACATCGCCTGAATCGGGTGATACAGATCATTACCGGCAGAGGCCGTGATGATGCCGGCAAGACCGCCGGAAAAGGTCCAGAACACATCACCCTTTGACACCACATAGGCAACCATCAGACCGCCAGACAGGGACATCAGGAAGTTGAAGGTGATTGCGGACAATGTGGTTGGCGCCAGATAGATGTTTGTCGCCGTCCATGTCGTGCCAGTGATCTGGCCCCCGATACCTTCGGGCGATATCAGCGGAATGTTGCAAGCGGCATAGAAACCCCAGAAGCCGGTGTAGATCAGGAAAAGCCCGAGCGTCACCAGCCAGGGATTGTGCGGCGGAATATCGCGTGGCGTTCCATCCGCCCGGAATTTGCCGAGCCTTGGCCCCAGCACGATCAGCACCCCTAAAGCAAAACCACCGGCGATCGCATGGATGACGCCGGATGCATATGCATCATGATAGCCCAGGTATTTGACCATCCAGCCATCCCAGTGCCAGCCCCAGGCTGCATCGATGATCCAGGCAACCGAGCCGATCAGAACCGCCAGAAGCCAGAAAGCGCCAGAACGAATGCGCTCCATCACCGCACCAGAGACAATAGAAGCCGCCGTCCAGGAAAACAGCAGGAACGCCGCCCAGAAAACACCATTTATATGATCTGCAAGGTTGGTTCCCATGAGGGGATCCCACGGCCGCGCGCCACTTGCGGCTGCAAAATCAAGCCCCTTGCCTTCGAAAATATATGGCCCGTTTGGAAAGGCAAAATATATCCACCAGCCAAAGAAAAAGAACGTCACCGTAACCAGCGGAATGACCATGATGTTTTTCATCAGCGTGTGCAAATGATTGCGCCGTCGGCTTGCGGCCACTTCATACACGCAAAAGCCTACATGTATAAGGAACATGAAAACGACAGTGACCCAATAATAAAACTCGGTAAAAATTGTCGTGAGGGCGTCCAGATTGTTATCCATTTTTTTCCTCCTTGTTGGGGGGCAGGCAACAACAGTCTTAGATTTCCAATTAGGAGCCGAAGAGTGATTCCTATTCCTGTCCCTGTCCATCTGGTCCGAGGCGGCAATTGTTGAGCCTTTGCCTCGCTCATTCGTGGCTCGGCTGTTTTCTGTTCTGATACTCGGACCACTCAGCATTCAGATTGCCCGGCAAATGATCAAACTGCGACAATCTGGCATAATCTTGGTACAATTTTAATTTTAGTGCAACTATTTTTCACGACAGTAAAGTTACTGCCGCGATGGTAAGCAGACAAAAGACAGGTTTTCATATTTCTTGATCACCGGAGCATCCGCCGGCCATTAATGAAATTGTCCGGCTCTCCAAACCGCTGAACGGTATATTCCCTGCGTCGGTGTATCGGTGAACTTCCGGTGTTTTTGCTGCACCCGGTTCCGGGATTTGGCCGCGCACAGCTAGTAAGGCCGCCCTGCCGGCAAGCCTTATCATAGTGGGTCATTGCACGCTCAACGAGCGGTTCCCGGAAAAGGTGAAAACAGCTTACGCTGGAATGTCGAGGCCGCCGATATCGGCAACCAGCCGAATGATTTCCGCAACACCTTGTCGGTCCCGCAAGCAGGCGAATACGAACGGGCGCGCACCCCGCATGCGTTTTGCATCCCGCTCCATCACCGCCAGCGACGCGCCGACATGCGGCGCCAGATCGGTCTTGTTGATCACCAGAATATCCGATTTGGTGATGGCAGGCCCCCCTTTACGGGGGATTTCCTCGCCGCCGGCTACGTCGATGACATAGAGCGTGATATCGGCCAATTCGGGGCTGAAGGTGGCTGACAGATTATCCCCGCCACTTTCGATCAGCACGATTTCCACACCGGGGTGGCGGGCCTGCATTTGGGCAATGGCGGCCAGATTGATCGAGGCATCCTCGCGAATTGCCGTATGCGGGCAGCCGCCGGTTTCAACGCCGATGATCCGGTCCTGTGGCAGCGCCTGCATCCGCATCAGGGCTTCGGCGTCTTCCTGCGTGTAGATGTCATTGGTAATCACCCCGATGGAATGGCTGTCGCGCAGGGCCTCGCACAGGGCGGCGGTCAGGGTGGTTTTACCAGCCCCGACGGGGCCGCCGATGCCGATACGAAGGGGGCCGTTGTTCATGTGCGGAAAATCCTCGAATATTGGGTTTCGTGTTTCATGCTGGCGATGTCGGCCAGAAAGGCGGTGCCGGACAGATCGTCCAGACTGCCCGCCAGCGCCTGTTCGGTGATGTCGGAAATCAGCGGCGCCAGCGCGCGGATCAGGCGCTGGCCTTCGGTTTGGCCAATCGGCAACAGCCGTTGCGCAGCGGCCACCAGATTGGCAACGAAGGCCTGCAGATACAGGCGCGTGGTCAGGGCCGGCGGTATCCCCGCGAGCGCGGCGGCACGGCCCAGCGCAACCGGATAGGTCAGGCCGGCAATGTCGCCCCCCCAGACCTCCGCCGTGACCTCGCAAAAGGCAGCCCCCTGCAAATCGGTTTCCTGCAAGCGTTCCCGTGACGGGGCAAAGGCGCGACAGAGGGCATCAACCGCGCCAACCTCCTGCGCGTCGGCCCGCCAGGCGGCGATCAGGAACCGCGCATCCGACAGCCCCGCGCCGTAGCGCAGCACATCGGCCAGCCAGTCTTGCAGGCTGTCCGCATCCGTCACCGCGCCGGTTTCCACCAGCGATTCCAGCCCGTGCGAATAGGCAAACCCCCCGACCGGATAGGCGGGCGAGAGCCATTGGCTCAGGGTCAGGATCTGGTCGTCAGTGGGCATGGCCATGGGTGCGCCCGTGGCCATAGGCACCGCCTTCGGGGGTGAAGGGTTCGCGCACATCCCGCAGGCTGGCCCCCAGTTTTTCCAGCATGTCGCGGATCACCTTGTCCTGCTGGATCAGCAGGCGGGCCGGTTCGATCTGGCAGGGGGTATGGCGGTTGCCGATGTGCCAGGCCAGACGGGTCAGATCATCGCCAGTGATTTCCAGCAGGTCTTCTTCGGCGGCGACCACCTCGATCAGCCGGCCATCGGTCAACTCGAACGCATCGCCGTGGTTCAGGGATGTGGTTTGCGGCAGGTCCACAAGGAAGCGTTCGCCAGCGGCCGTGGTCAGAACCTTGCGACGCAGGAAGCGGTCGTCATAGGTGAGGGTGACGCGGTCGGTGGCGGTGGACCAGTGATTGGCGCGCTGGAGGGTGTGAGAGATTGGCAGGCTCATCTTGCGTCTCCGTCAAAGCAGAGGGCAGCGACCGGCCGCGGGTGGGTGAGAAGCACCCGCCCGTGGGGGCGGTCGGGCGCTGCCCGGTGGTACCGGGCGGGGTGGGCGCTGAAATTACTTATGGCCATACCCCCCTCAAAACATAAAATACCGCTGCGCCATCGGCAGCACGTCCGCAGGCTCGCAGGTCAGCAATTCTCCATCCGCCCGCACCTCGTATGTCTCGGGGTTCACCTCCATCACCGGTGTAGCGTCGTTCAGCACCATGTCGCGCTTGCCGATCCCGCGGGTGTTTTCCACCGCCACCACCTGTTTCGCCAGCCCCAGCCGTTCGTCAATCCCGTCGGCCTGCGCCGCCCCTGATACGAACGTCACCGCCGACTGTTCCATCGACCGCCCGAAGGCCCCGAACATGGGGCGGGAATAAACCGGCTGCGGCGTCGGGATCGAGGCATTCGGATCCCCCATCTGCGCCATCACAATCGTGCCGCCCAGCAGCACCATATCCGGTTTCACCCCGAAAAACGCCGGTGACCACAGCACCAGATCGGCGCGTTTGCCCTCGGTGATCGAACCGATTTCATCGGCAATCCCGTGGGCAATTGCCGGATTGATGGTGTATTTGGCGATATAGCGGCGCACCCGCAGGTTATCGTTGTCGCCTATTTCGTCCGCCAGCCGCCCGCGCTGTTTCTTCATCTTGTCGGCGGTCTGCCACGTGCGGATCAAGACCTCTCCCACGCGCCCCATGGCCTGACTGTCGGACGCGATGATCGAAAACGCGCCGATGTCGTGCAGGATGTCCTCGGCGGCGATGGTTTCGCGGCGGATGCGGCTTTCGGCAAAGGCCACGTCCTCGGGGATGGATTTGTCCAGATGGTGACAGACCATCAGCATGTCCAGATGTTCCTCGAGCGTGTTCACCGTGA
>JALSRG010000106.1 GCA_026984915.1 Marinosulfonomonas sp.
TCCTCGGCGGCGATGGTTTCGCGGCGGATGCGGCTTTCGGCAAAGGCCACGTCCTCGGGGATGGATTTGTCCAGATGGTGACAGACCATCAGCATGTCCAGATGTTCCTCGAGCGTGTTCACCGTGAAGGGCCGCGTCGGGTTGGTCGAGGCGGGCAGGACGTGGTCTTCGCCGCAAATCTTGATGATGTCGGGGGCATGGCCGCCGCCTGCGCCTTCGGTATGAAAGGCGTGGATGGTGCGCCCCTTCATGGCCTTCAGAGTGTGTTCGACAAAGCCGCTTTCGTTCAGCGTATCGGTGTGGATCATCACCTGCACGTCCATTGCATCGGCCACCGTCAGGCAGCAGTCGATTGCGGCGGGGGTGGTGCCCCAGTCCTCGTGCAGTTTCAGGGCGCAGGCCCCGGCCTTGACCTGTTCCTCGAGCGCCGCCGGCAGGCTGGCGTTGCCCTTGCCGGCAAAGGCAAGGTTCATCGGAAAGGCGTCCGCCGCCTGCAACATGCGCCCGATGTGCCACGGCCCCGGCGTGCAGGTGGTCGCCAGCGTGCCATGCGCCGGGCCGGTGCCGCCGCCCAGCATGGTGGTGAGGCCCGCGTGCAGCGCGTCCTCGATCTGCTGTGGGCAGATGAAATGGATGTGGGAATCAAACCCGCCGGCGGTCAGGATTTTCCCTTCGCCGGCGATAATCTCGGTTCCCGGCCCGATGATGATATCGACATTCGGTTGGGTGTCGGGGTTGCCGGCCTTGCCGATCTTGTGGATGCGCCCGTCCTTCAGGCCGACATCGGCCTTGTAGATGCCCGCGTGATCAACGATCAGCGCATTGGTGATGACCGTATCCACAGCCCCGCCCGCGCGGGTGATCTGGCTTTGCCCCATGCCGTCGCGGATCACCTTGCCGCCGCCGAATTTCACCTCGTCACCATAAGTGGTCAGATCGCGCTCGACCTCGATAATCAGATCGGTATCGGCAAGGCGAACGCGGTCGCCGGTGGTGGGGCCAAACATGGCAGCGTATTCGGAACGGGGAATTTGGGTGGGCATGTTACAGGCCTCCCATGATCTGTTGATTGAAACCGAACACCTTGCGCCCCCCGCCAAACGGCACCAGCGCCACCTCGCGTCGCTGTCCCGGTTCGAACCGAACGGCGGTTCCGGCGGCGATGTCCAGCCGCATGCCGCGCGCCGCATTCCGGTCGAACTCCAGCGCAGGGTTGGTCTCGGCAAAGTGGTAATGGCTGCCCACCTGCACCGGCCTGTCGCCTGTGTTGGCCACCATCAGCACTACGGCCTCGGCCCCCTCGTTCAGGGTCAAGGACCCTTCGGCAGGGAATATTTCTCCGGGAATCATGGTTTGGCCTTTCATATGATTGCGGTTGTATAAATCAGAATCGAAGCCAGAATTGCGACGCCGGTCGTAACGGCCAGAATGGAACCCCACAGGTGCCGGAGCATTTGGGAGTATCCTTGCTTGATCTCGCGTTCTTTGATTGCACTGTGAAGACGGGCCAGTATCGGGTCTGAGGGCAGTGCACGATCCGGCCACGAATCGATTTTTTCACCTTTTTCCTTTAACTTAATCTTCCGTGCTGGCTCGCGCATGAAGATCAAAGTGTTATGCCAACCTTTCAGATCATCGTCTGCATATTTTTCCTCGATCATCGCCAAATAGGCGCCAGCCTGTTTCACCCCTTTGGAGGCCGTGTAATTCATTACCAAGCCGGCCGCGGCAATAAAAACAGGCAACCACCATGCTGCAATAATCAGTATCATTCCGGCGGTTTGAAATGGCCCGTCTTGCAGAAAGTCCCACGTTCCACGCAAAACGAAAGCCCAGATGGCAATGATGCCCGCGACACCCAATTGAAAGGTTTGCTGCCGCACCCTTTGTTGCGCAAGGATCTCGGTTTTGAGGGCGTTATATTCCGTCATATGCAACTGGAATGCGTGCTCTTCACTCATCGGATCGGCCTGTGCACCGTCACCAGTTTGGTGCCGTCGGGAAAGGTGGCCTCGACCTGTACATCGGGTATCATCTCGGCGATGCCCTCCATGCACTGTTCCCGTGTCACCACATGCGCACCAGCCTGCATCAGATCGGCGACGCTGCGCCCGTCGCGGGCACCTTCGACCACAAAGTCGGTGATCAGGGCAATGGCCTCGGGGTGGTTCAGTTTTACGCCGCGTTCCAGCCGGCCCCGCGCCACCATCGCAGCCACACTGATCAGCAGTTTGTCTTTTTCACGCGGGGTCAGGTTCATGTCAGGTCATCCAGCATCTGGGTAGGTTGTCATCGGTCAATCGGTTCAGGATCGGGATCAGGATTTGTCGCATAAGATAGCTGTCAGCAGCCAACAGGCGCAAGGCAAGAAGGTCGTCCTGTATCAGGCTAACACCCGCCGTATCAGGCAGCATGGCCCGCAAGGGGGCAAGCTGTGCGCTGGCATCGGCTGCGATATAGAGCAGGTTGACCATTGCGCCGGCACCATTGGCGGTGTTCGGACGGGCCATTTGCGCGGCGATGTTGCCTTGCAGGGCGACCCTGTCAAGGTAGCACAGCTGCCCCTCGCGGCGAATTTCGATCCGGTCGGTGAAAGAGGCGGCTGTCAGGGTTTCGCCCATCGCCGCGCGCCCGAAAACCAGAGGTTCAACCATGAGGAATGACGCGCCGGCCTGCATATCGACATGCAGGAAACGTGCAAGCGAACATCCCTGGAAAAGGATTGTTTCTTGCGGCATCCAGTTCACATGCGCACCTTTCTCAACCACCACTCTGTTTTCCAGTCGCCCAACCTGGCCCGGTTGCGCACGATAGGCCCGTTCCGCCGCCTGTGTGGTCAGGACCAGGCGCGAATCTGTCGCGGCGCGGGCTGTGATGCTGAAACTGTCGCCGCCGGTAATACCGCCTGCCGTGTTGATCAGAACCGCCTGAAAATCAGGGCCGCTCTGCTGCGGAAACAGCGCCTTCAGCGAACCGGATTGGTGCAAGTCATTCAAGGTGGTCGTCTGCCCAAAAGATCGGACAGACAAACTGACTGCGCCTTGTGCTCTTGGCTGTTTCGCAAAAGGTCGCGCAGCAGTATTGGCGATCGGGAGCGAGATGGAACTCTCCTTTTGGTTCTTGATTCGGTGTGATTATTGCGCATTGCTACAGCAAAAGCAGTATTAACCACCGCAAGCTTTCTTTGGAACTTGCAATTCGCCAAAAAATTAATCGCGCCGTATGAGCTTAACCCGGGTTTACATCATCCGTGCAAAAGGGCGTGGTGTCGGTGTTCAGCGCGCCGCTTGAACCTGACCCCGGATTGATATGGCCAAACCGGGTACCTTCCAGCCTTTCGGGGCCAGCATGCCTGCTTGATGGCGAATGTCAGATATTCGCCATTTCATGTTACTTTCCCGGAAAATTTATGCCAGGATCGGCCAAGCAGCAGGGGAAATTTATTTGGCAATTGTGACAGTTACCCGACGACAGGCCGTTTTGGCGGCTGCCGCCATAGTAGGGTTGGCATGGGGAGGATCCGTTTTGGTTCGCCCGCTGCTGCAAAACAAACTTGCTTTTGAAGCACTGGATTCACCATCAGGATTTCGTCGCATGGCCGGCGGGGCTGTTTCACAAGCCCGCGCGTTTCTGATCGGCCTGAATCAAAACGATGATCCGCTGTTTCAGCAGACCCTTTCCACCGTTGAACAAAACATCTGCAATGCTCTGTACCAGCGCGAAACCGTCGGCAAAGGCATCGTCCCGATCGCATTCTTTACCGACTACAACTGTCCCTATTGCCGGGTTCTGACCCGAAAACTCGCAATACTGGAAGACAAGCCAAACAGCGGTATCCGGGTGTTCTGGCACGAACTTCCCATTCTGGGAAATACATCCGTCCAGGCCGCCAAAGGCGCTTTGGCCGCAAAGCGACAGGGGGCATACCGCCAGTTTCACCAGCGCCTGATGCGATCGCGGTTTGTCGCCACCGAAAGCTACCTGATGGCACTTGCTTCACAGTTGGACATCGACGGGCCCCAACTGATCGCAGACATGCAGAGCCCCGAAATTGAGCAGGAAATCAGAACAGGAAAAGCTCTGGCGAAACTGTTCGGCATTGTGGGGACACCTGCCCTGATCGTCGGGCGCACTCTGGTCATGGGCGAACTGGATGAACCCACTCTGGAGAGGTTGATCGAACGGGAAAGGGCAGAAGGCCCGCTGAAAGCCTGCTAGGATGTAGGTGTAGGACACTTGGTGTTGTCAGCAGGATCGCTTGACATTCATGCTGTATGCGATACCGGAATGCCACGAGATTTCTGGATTGCACCCAGCCGGAAAGGAAAAGAATGGCAAATCACCTGTATCAGCATGATCTACCCGACGGGTTGGATTTGGGGCCGGTTGTGGCCATTGATTGCGAAACCATGGGGCTGAACCCGCACCGTGACCGCCTGTGCCTTGTGCAAATGTCGTCTGGTGACGGAAATGCACATCTGGTTCAGATTGCAAAGGGCCAGACAGAAGCCCCAAACCTGTGCAGAATGCTGGCGGATCCCGACGTGCTCAAACTTTTCCATTTCGGCCGTTTTGATATTGCAGCCATGTTTCAGGCCTTTGGAACCCTGGCCGAACCGGTTTATTGCACCAAAATTGCCTCCAAGCTTGTGCGCACCTATACTGACCGGCACGGTCTGAAAAACCTGCTGCAAGAGCTGCTGGGCATCGACATTTCCAAACTTCAGCAAAGCTCTGACTGGGGCGCGCCGGTTTTGACCGAAGCCCAGTTGGAATATGCTGCATCCGATGTCCTGTATCTCCACAACCTGCGCGAAAAACTGGATAGCAACCTTGAGCGGGAAGGCAGATTGGAACTGGCGCAGTCGTGTTTCGGGTTTTTGCCAACCAGAGCCTTGCTCGACCTGAAGGGTTGGCCGGAACAGGATATATTCGCGCATTGACTTCGCTCGCCGGCGCCTGCCAGAAAAGATATGTCTCAATTCCTTGTAATGCGATAATTGTGTGCCATCTGTTGCCGGTCCGCCCGAATTCATGAGCAAAGCATTGCTGATCAGGCCGGATGGGCAAGTTTATGCGAGGGAACAGGGTGAGTCTGTTGTAATATTGGCGTAACTTGTTTCACCAGTTAAAACCCTACTCAAGCTGGGGGATTGCCATAAAAAGGCCTGCACCCATAATGATCGATATCCACATCCTTCCTGCATCAATAGCGGCCCCCGATCAGGTCGGCGGGTTTACGTATTCCTGCGCTTGTAGGTCGGCGGATTTTGGCAGAATGGAAAGCTCTGGTTAGCAATGACAGTTTACGATAACAGCTATTCACGGTTTGTTGCCTGGGCAAAAATCCTTTTGCCGCTGTTTGCGCTCGGGGTCTTGTCCACATTGTTTTTGTTTTCAAAACAAATTGACCCGACACGTGCAATACCCTTTTCCAAAGTCGACGTGAAAGAACTGGCGCGCGAGGAACGCATCGGATCTCCGAATTACTCCGGCGTTACCCAGGATGGGGCCGCCATTTCCATTGCGGCAAGCAACGCCAAACCCGACCCGGAGAACCCTCAGCGCATGATCGCCAGCAACCTTGTGGCAAAAATCGAGATGCCTGACGGGGGGCTCGTGGATATTTCCGCCAGGGACGGCGAGATTGATAGCGCCGGACAGATTGCCAGGCTGGAAGGTGGGGTCGATATTCAGACCTCTTCCGGATACAGGATTCGCACCGCTGCGCTCACGGCATTGCTGGATAAAACCGATATCAAATCAGATGACCAGGTTACGGCAAAAGGGCCGATCGGAACACTGGAAGCCGGCCTGATGGAAATAAATCAGGCACCAGATGGCGAAACCAACTATGTTCTTGTTTTCAAGAATGGTGTTAAGCTGGTATACGATCCCGAAAAATGAGGGAAAATATGCTTTTCTTACCCCGTGCCCTTCTTGTGGCGGTACTATTGCTTTCAATGCCTGTCTCATCCAATGCTCAGGGGGCGCAGGTGGCTTTTGGCGGTCTGAAACAGGATACATCGCTTCCGGTTGAGATCACCTCAGATCAATTACAGGTCAATCAGGCAGACGGCACTGCGGTTTTCACTGGCAATGTCGTTATCGGCCAGGGGGAAATGCGCCTGACGGCTGACCGTGTCCGGGTTGAATACACCACGGAAAACGGCGATTCTACCGGCCGTATCTCGCGGCTTTTGGCAAACGGAAATGTTTTGCTGGTAAACGGGGCCGAAGCCGCCGAGGCCGATGCAGCGGTTTACACGATTGATGACGGCATGGTGGTGATGACAGGCAATGTCCTGCTGACGCAGGGGCAGAACGCGCTTTCGTCCGAACGGATGGACATTGATCTGAAAACAGGGACGGCAATAATGAAAGGCCGCGTCAAATCCATCCTGAAAACGGGCAGCAATTAATGGCAGTATCGCCAAATCTGACGGTCGAAAGCGGCGGCGCAGGGCTGCGCATACTGGGCTTGCGCAAAAGCTACCGCAAACGCCCGGTGATCCGCGACGTCAGCATTGATCTGGGGCGCGGTGAGGTCGTGGCGCTGCTTGGCCCCAACGGATCCGGCAAAACAACCTGTTTTTATGCAATCGCTGGCCTCATCATGCCCGAAGGTGGTCAGGTATTGATCGACGGGCGCGATGTAACCCTGCTCCCGATGTATCGCCGTGCGAAACTGGGAATTGGCTATCTGCCGCAGGAAGTTTCGATTTTTCGAGGGCTTTCGGTCGAAGACAACATTCTGGCGATTCTGGAAATTTCCATAGCCGATCACCACAAACGCCGCGAACGGCTCGAAGAACTCTTGTCCGATTTCTCGATAGAACACCTGCGCCGTGCGCCGGCATTGTCGCTGTCCGGCGGGGAACGGCGCCGCGTTGAAATTGCCCGCTGTCTGGCCGCCGACCCGAAATATCTGTTGCTGGACGAACCCTTTGCCGGGGTTGACCCTATTGCCGTCAATGAAATCCGCACCCTTGTTGCCGACCTGAAAAATCGCGGTATCGGTGTCTTGATTACAGACCACAACGTGCGTGAGACGCTGGAAATCGTTGACCGGGCCTACATCCTGCATGACGGCAAAGTTCTGATGAGCGGGACGGCCGAAGAAGTCATCCAGGATGAAAACGTCCGCCGGGTTTATCTGGGGCAGAACTTTCGCATTTCGTGATTTGTTTTCTGTCAGCGGCACCGCACCTGTCGGGCATGCGGCCTGAAACCGAAAAGGCTGATTCGTACCGTGCACCGACATCCGGGGCGCAACCGATCCGGCACAATTAAAAAGAATGCATTACATTCTTTTTTGCCCTGACACGAGCTGCATTGGTGCAGATCAACCATCGTATGCTGCGCTCAAGCCAGCCTCAATTCCCGCTTCAGCAAACCTCTGATTGCCGAAAATGAAGGTTCTCATGGTGTTTTTCCCTGATTCCAGGGCCAGACAAAACACGGCCGGATCAACCAAGGGTGCATTCTGGAATATTATTTCCACCTATGGTAGGTTTCAAATAACAGGATCGGCGATGGACTGTTATTGTTCCGGCAGATCACATTGAAGTATTTGCGAGGTCGCAGAGTTGACATTACCCAGTGAATTGGCGCCAAATACACATGATGCATGAAAAGCCTATCATCGTTCGAGCGGCGGCACACAATTGCCATGCAACGAACGCGCCCGACACTATCGGGCAGCGGACAATCAACCAATACCTTAACTATTCCGGCGCCCTGTCTTTGGCAGGGTTAATGTCTTTGCAGCGAAAAAAGGAGAAGTGATGCGATACCAGATCACCGGCAGACATCTTGATATTGGCGAAGCCCTTCAGCAATACGTGAAAGAAGAACTCTCGTCTGTTCTTGAAAAATACGGCCAGCGTCCGACAGATGCGGAAGTGATTTTTTCAAAGAATGCGCATGAATTTGTTTGCGAAGCCTCTGTGCATCTATCCACCGGGATGACCGCGGCTGCAAAAGCCAGTGCAACCGAAATCTATAGCGCTTTTGACAAATGCCGCGATAAAATGGAAAAACAGCTCCGCCGGTACAAGCGCCGCCTGAAAGATCATCAGCGCGAACGTTCACAACCGGTTGAACTTTCCCAGGCTTCCTCGTATATCCTCGCCGCAACTGAAACTTCGGAAGAATCTGAGCCCGAATCGCTGACCCCCATGATCATTGCAGAGATGGAGACAAAAATTGCGTCTCTGTCTGTTGGTGAGGCAGTGATGCAAATGGAATTGGCGGGCGCCCCTCTTCTGGTTTTTCGAAATGAGGGACACAAGGGCGTCAATGTCGTTTACCGTCGTGATGATGGAAACATAGGCTGGATCGACCCATCAATTACTGCCTGAACCCGAACGGGAAGATGGTGCGGGAAAGAAGAAGCAATGGAACTATCCAGTTTTCTGAAACCAGAGGCTGTTCGCGTTGTCAGTCAGTTAACCAGCAAGAAGCGGCTATTCCAACAACTGGGAGAGATCGTCGCATCCTGTTGCGATATCAATGCTGATGAGGCTGTAGACGCTTTGCAAGAGCGCGAAAGCCTGGGGCCGACAGGCGTGGGGCACGGTGTGGCTTTGCCCCATGCCCGACTTGAGGGTCTTGATGGCATCACCGGTGCTTTCATACGCTTGGAAAAACCCATTGATTTCGGGTCTGTCGACCGCCAGCCGGTTGATCTTGTCTTCGCACTTTTTGCGCCCGAAGATACCGGTGTAGATCATCTGAAAGCCCTGGCACTCGTTTCGCGAACCATGCGTGATAACAGCATCTGTTCCAAATTGCGCGCCAACAGCGATCCGGCAACACTGCATGCATTGCTGACGGAACCGAAAACCACGCGCGCGGCTTAACGGCCTTTCATCATTGCCTTGTCCCAGGCTTTGTATCCAAACATCATGTAATCCCGCTGATACACATCGCGCACAGCGGCTTCGACCTCTTCGTCATAAATGTCAGCCAGCCGATACGGCAATTCTTCTTCTTCCGGCAGCGGCGGGGCCTCGCGCGCAACCTGATCTGCCAGTTGGACCAGACCCGATTGCAATTGCTCGGCCCGCAAAACCATATCCGGCAGGGAAAACTGGCTGAAACCTTGCAGGATCTCGGTCTGGCTGGCCCAGGCGGCATCCACCCGGATGCTTGTTTGCCCGGCCAGATTGCTTTTCAGGAATGACAGAAACTCCAGAAAAACACGCCTGTGCTGGCGGCAATCATAGCTGTCTGCGCCCATGTTCGCCGGTATCTTCAGCTTGTATATCCGTCGGAGGGTATCACGGATTTTTGGAAAGGTGCCGGGACCCGCACCGAGTATCTTGTTGCAGAATACGGCGTGCGCACGCGCAACCGGATGCCGTACGACCGTAAAACTGCGATGCCCCGGATGCCTGCGCTTCCACTGACGCAGCATTTTTTGGTTGAACTGTGTGGAGAGCGACTCTGCACTTGTTCCGTCCAATGCGCTCAGCCATGCCTGCAAGGCTGTCGTCATCCCGATTTCTATCGGAAGGTAGATAAGCGGGGCGTTGACGGTTGCGATATAGGACGGCACAAAAGGCCCGCGTTTCGGCTCAAAGCTGGGCAGCCGTGACAGGCCGAAAAAATCCAACCCTGCCAGAGCCTGTTGCATCTCTTGTGGGTTTTCGACCTTGTCGCTCAATGCATTCGGATTCTGTTTTTTGACGGCACCGGAAACCGTTTTCAGCTTGTCGGTCTGGCCAAGAAACCGGGCCAATCCGTTTATAACGCGAACGTCCCCGATATCTTCGTAGTCAATATGAAACGCCGTCTGGCCTGTTACCTGCAGGCCCTGTTGCAATTCTTTCTCAAAGGCTTCGGCCATTTGCAAACGGGTGATGAACTCATTGGCGTCAAACGTCACCTTGGCCGATTTCTTGTGCTTTGCGTCCGTCAGTTTCCACTGCCCCGTGGCTTGGGCAATTTTCCAGGACACATAGCTTTCAAGCGGATTGCGCGTCAGAATGATCTTTGCGCAACGCACATCCGCCAGACAGTGGGCCAGAACACGCGGATCGTGGTCCTGAAAAAACCTGAACCCGGCCAAACCGGTCGTATTCCTTCGCATTTCCCGGATCAGTTGCAGCGGGTCTTTTTCCCGCAAGGACAGGGTCATTCCAAAACGTTCTTTCCCGTCGGGATAACAAACAAATCCGGGGTTGAAAGCCTCTCCATGGCAGGAAAGACCGGGAAAAGCGTTTATGTTTGCCTCCAGAAAATTGGAACCGGTGCGCATGCCTGCGAAAATAACGAAATAATCAAAGGGCTGGTCCATTGGGGTTATTTCACAACGAATGGTTTAACGCTCGGGCGGCCGGATTGAACATTGGTGTCATCCTTTGGAAACTCTCCCATCAGATACGGGTGCATTCCGTGATTTTTGAGATTCTGCAAGAACTGCCCGAAACCCGCCAGATCAGACATTCTGGGCGCTTCGGTAAGGCGCCGCATTGCACGCGGAGAGATTTCGTCAATCAGGGTTTGCAAATGTACCATCGGGGCCTCAATGAATTCAGCCAGTGTCCAAACCCGGACGTTGGCTTTTGCATAGGGCGACCGTAACACATCCAGAAAGGCGCTTTCCGATTTTTGCCGTTCAGCGGCAATGGTTCGAATGGCCGAGAAATTCAGATTTGAATGAAACAGCGGAACCGCCCACGCACCCGTTATGACCGAAATCTGCGCATTGGGGTCCTTGGCCATGAACCAGCGGATATCCGGGGTGTCATCCGGTCCATACTGAAAAGCCTGCCGTTCACCGCGCGTATTCCAGATCAGATTGGCCAGCAGGGCCTTGGGGTTGTTGTTTCTTATGGCCGCACTGTCGCACAACCCGCCGGTGTATACGCTTTCTCCGCCCGCAAACTCTGCTTTCTCAGGCGCAAACAAATGGCCATGCACACGGGCCCCGGTTGTACGCCCCAACCAGTTTTCAAAGCCCTCGAAAAGCTCGCTGAAACCTTCAAAAACCGAATAAGGCGCCGATGTCAGCCCGTTTTCCCACCCTTCTTTCGGGAAACGGCTGTGCATATACAGCCCGGTGCGCCCGCGGGTCCGGCATTCCAGGGCTTTCGCGAAAATACGATCAATCTTGCTTGGGTCCGGTTCCACACGGCTTTCCGGATTGTCCCTGTTGCCGAGAAATTCCTCGTACAGCAGGTCAGCATGGCGCCAGATTTTACGGGCAACAAAACACTGCGACTGGCGCAACAACTGAAGGTGATCGTCATAGAAAATATGCGGCCTGCCCTGATAGTCGAATTTCGAGAGCGTAAGGGACCGGCTTTCTATATCCCGCGAATACAATCGCACGATGGTTTGAAAATAGGATTCATCGGGGATCCAGACGCGTTTGAAATAGCGATCGTACACTTTTCGCTTTGGGTCTTCCAGTATTGCCGAGAGCGTCTGCCGTGTCAGGCACCACCACTGCGACCCCATATGCGGAACAATACCTTCGGGAATTCTGCGGCCCATGCGCAACTTGCGCTGCAACCTTACATAACCGTCAAACAGCCTGCGCTGCCGCTTCCAGGAAAACGGAAAGCGAAGAGTGAAACGTTCTATATCAAGCCCGCCCACTGTCCATGGAACATCCTCGGTTGTCGCAGATTCAATAAAATCCGTGCGTGGCCTTTGCGCCAGATAGCTGCGCAATTCCTGAATGGGCCGCAGGGGCAGACACGAACCCGATGCCAGATACACATGCCGAACGTCCGGAAACGATTGAAGGATCAACTCGGCGGCGGACTGAGTAGCTCCGACGATTGACCAACGTCCCCATTCGCAGCGCTGCCGTCGCGAAAACCGTATGTCATCCAGATCCGACAAGCTCTTGACGAATCCGGCATATTTCTTGGGCGCTATATCCTTGTCCACATGAATGACAACCGGGCAGCCGCTCTCGGCCCAATGGCGCGCAACCTGCGACGCCCGGTCCAAGGCCGTATGCACCAACAGGATAACGCCCAAATCCCCGGTTTTATCTGTCATGCCCAGTTTCCTTTGGACATCAGCCCCAGTATTTCCAATTGGCGCCAGTTGATATATTTTTCAGACCATTTGCACCAGAAATCCGGGTTTTCCTTCAGCCTGTCGTGATAGGCCTTATATTCGTGGCTGTTTGCATAGTGTTGTTTCCGCACCAGTTCTTCGGCGGCCTTGTCGGTAAACGTGTTCAGAAACTTTGCATGCAGCAGACACCCGGATGCTTTTTCACCACCCCATTCATCATAGACCTGGTTCAGCCCACGCGGCAAAAGCATGTGCGTTGAACTGATATAAGCATAGCGCCGGTTCCACTTCACCAGCGGAATTTTATTCAGCGCCGGCGCCCTTTCCGGATTGTCGCCAAAAAAGGCGCGCATGCGTGGCCCACCCTGAACCCACAGATTTTTATAGCGCTCATTCTTTTGAATCGTGTAGTTGCCACCGTCAAACCACGCTGCAATCTCAAACGGGTTCTGGCCGGCCCGATAGGGAACAGCATCAATGCTCCCCTTTGGGTACATATCCAAAAGCATGGCGCTGAACGATCTGACGGAAGACGCATCCAGCCAATCGGTCAGGGCGCCGATGGGGCGGGTATCGCAGAACGGATAGACGAAAAATTCATCCGTATCGACCACGAGTGACCAATGGCCATGGGCATATTTGTATTGCAGCCAGGTCAGCCAATCCGCCCCGAATGATGCCTTCTTGTAACTGTGTTTCGTTGTCCAGATGGATACATCCGGCTGGTCGGCCAAAAATTCCAGCGTCCCGTCATCGCTGTCGTTATCCACCATCAAAAAATGATCAATGCCCAAATCACGATAGTAGCGCAGAAAAAAGGAAAGTCTGACCCGCTCATTTCTGAGGGTGGTAAAAGATAAAATATCCTCTGGCAGGATATCCCCCGTCCGATCTGCAATGCACTTGAGCTCTCGCCGTTTTCGAAACGCCCGGACAAGCCGACGCTTTCGCTGCAACCTCAACCTATATGATTGCAACATTCCCAAAGTCTAATCCTTCACTGGCTTCGCAAATGGCCAACTCAACTTAACCGGTACTCCTTAACACAGCTTTGATTCACCACGTTTTCCGTCCGGATCGTGAACCGCGGCTTTATCCACCCATAAACCTGTGTCTGGTTCAGGTACACAACAGTGCTTGTTTATGTTCGTTTTTTTCAAAATGTTGTTTGTAATGGCACACTGGCGCATCCCTTTTCATCGCCATTGACCACGTGACATAAGCCCCAGAGATTCCAGTTGTTTCCAATCGGAATACCTCACAGAATCAGCGCACCACAAACATGGGTTTGCACTCACGCTGTCATAGTAGGATTCATAATATTCACTGTTGGCGAAATGCTCTTTCCTTTGCTTTTCAATCGCTGATCGCTGAACAACACTATCAAGAAACTTGGCATGCAGCAGAACCCCGGATGCCATTTCTCCGGCTGTTTCCTCGTGAACATCATTCAAGCAACGCGGGAGCAACGAATGGGTGGAACTGACATACACATATCGCCGGTTCCATTTGACTAATGGTTTCTTTCCAAGGGTTGGCGCACGTCTTGGATCATCGCTGAAAAATCGCCGTGCCCTGACACCACCCTGTATCCAGAGGTTTTTCAGGACTGGCTGATAGGTAAATGTGTAATTGTCCGCATCAAACCAGCATAGCGTTTCAAACGGATCGTTGCCGGGCACATAGGCGTTTTCGGCCAGACGCCCCTTTGGATACATGTCTAACATGATCGCGCCAAAGGACCGGGTTTGATTTGCATCAAGCCAATTCGTCAGCTCCCTCAGCGGGCGCTCATCATGGTAGGGGTAAACGAAAAATTCGTCCGCATCTACGGTCAGGCACCAATGCCCATGCGCATATTTGATCTGCAGCCACGTCAGCCAGTCAATTCCGAACCGTGAGAGCTTGTAGCTGTGGGGCGTTGCCCAAAGGGAAACATCCGGCTGCTTTCCGAGAAACTCTCGTGTTCCGTCGTCACTGTCGTTGTCAACAAACAGAAAATGATCAATGCCAAGTTTCCTGTAATAGGACAGAAAGAACGGAAGCCTTGCAATTTCATTCCGCACCGTCGAGGCGGCAATCAGATCCCGTGAACCGATTTGGTCTGTCCGGTCACTGACCACAGATAACTGCCGCCTCTTTCGCAGGGCCCGGAAGAGGAGGCGTCGTCGTTTCCATCGCAACCGGTAAGCGGTCCGGAGTTCGGAGGCAAAGCTTTGCCTCTGCCTGCAATCCTGGGCTGTGTTGATACCCGGCCGGGTGCGTTTGTTCATAATTACCTATTGTGCCGTTTGCGCAGCTAGGCAACCAGAAATATTGCCAGACCATGATACGGCTGACCGCCGTTTTCCCGCTTGCCAAAGCCTTTCCCGGTCTTCGTCTGCGCTCAAATGGGAAAGGCGTTACTTGGAGTCTTCAATAAAAAACTGTTACTGAGCTGCTTTTTGCAAAGCGACCATTTCGGTCAGATAAGTCGAGAATTCATCGCGCAGGTCGTCGCGTGCAAGCCCGAAGGCAACTGTTGCCTGCAGGAAACCCGCCTTGGAACCGCAATCAAACCGTTGCCCGCGGAACCGAAAGCCAAAAACGTCACGGCCACATTTGATTTCTTCTGCGATGGCATCTGTCAGTTGTATTTCCCCACCGCTTCCCTGCTTTATCCGGCTCAGATTCTGCAGCACATGCGGTGTCAGAATATAGCGCCCGATCACCGCAAGGTTTGAAGGCGCCTTATCTTTGTCGGGCTTCTCGACCATTCCGGCCACAGACACCATCGCGCCCATGTCATCCTTGATATCAAGCACACCATAAGACGAAACCTTGTCTTGCGGCACCTCCATTGCAGCAACCATGCAGCCACCGGTTTCGGCATAGGCTTCGGTCATCTGCTGCAAACAGGATGTCTCGGCCGCAATGACATCATCCGTCAGAATGACAGCAAATGGCTCGTTCGCAATCAACCGTCTGGCACACCAAACCGCATGGCCCAGCCCCAAGGCGCGGTGCTGGCGGATATAGGCGATTGCGCCACTTTCCATGTTGGTGTTTTTCAACTCTTTAAGCAGGGCACTCTTGCCCTTTTTGCGCAGCGCGTTTTCAAGCTCGGGCGCCGTGTCAAAATAGTCTTCCAGTGCGCCCTTGCCCCGGGATGTCACGAAAATGAACTCTTTGATCCCGGCTGCGCGCGCCTCATCAATGGCGTATTGAATCAGCGGCCGATCCACCAATGTCATTATTTCCTTCGGGACCGATTTGGTCGCAGGAAGAAATCTCGTGCCCAAACCTGCAACCGGAAAAATTGCTTTGGTTACTCTTCGCTTCATAAGATCACTCTTCCATTTTGACATCCTCTATTGAAGGAATGTCCTTTCACCCAGATTAGTGCCCTGTTTGTGAACAAACAATAATGATTTCACATTACTATCTATACTAGAGTTGAATTTGTGTCATTTTTATCCATTAAACGCGGCCCTTTCTTGGTCAAATTTTATCTGATTGTGGCAAAATGCAGGACCCACGCCGGCAAACCTGTGGGCGCCGGTCACAGATGATACCCGCAAATGACCCGCCCCAACCGATACATGCCTATCTGGGTCAACCGTTTGCTTTCTTCAGTTCAACACCGGGCGCATAAGCTATGAAAAACGGGTTTTCATAGCCGGGCTTGCCATAGTGCAAGACCGTATGATCATCAAAACAAACGACTTTCCCCCCTGCACCCTGAAGCACAGCCTGCCCTGCCGCTGTGTCCCACTCCATCGTCCGGCCGAGGCGGGGGTAAATATCCGCCTCTCCCGTGGCGACAAGACAGAATTTGAGCGATGAGCCGGCGCTCTTTGAATCCTTCACCCTGTATTTGGAAATATAGTCATCCGTTGCCTGGTCCCTGTGCGATTTTGAGGCAACGACCATCAGGGCCTCATTATCCGGTTGCGAAACGTGTATTGGCTCTGTCCGACCGGGGTTTTGCTTGGCAAACGGGCCAGACTCTTCGACCGATCTGCCATCGGAATCCGTATAAAACAGGCGCGCTCTTGCCGGCGCATAGACTACGCCGCGCACAGGAATGCCGGCCTCGACATAGGCAATATTCACCGTAAAATCTCCACGGCGCTTGATGAATTCCTTGGTGCCATCCAGGGGATCGACAATGAAAAACCGTTCGGCAGCCCGACCATGGGTTTCCGCCTGTTCTTCCGTCACCACCAGCACATCGGGAAAGGCGGCTTTCAATCCTGCGGAAATGATGGCGTCGGCCGCCTCATCCGCCACCGTAACCGGGCTTTGGTCTGCTTTGGTTTTCACCTCGAAAGCGGCGCTTTCGTAGATTTCCATGATCTTGTCACCCGCTTCCAATGCAAGGCGTCTCAATACCCGGCTTACTGCTTCGAAATCCAAAAGTTTTCTCCCTCGCGACATCTTTTTGCACCGATGTTGTGCAACACGGTCTATGCCCTTATGATCATGGGTCAGGGAAACAACAAGGATTTCCTGTTACAACAGGGCTCTGAATCGACCATACAGGTAAACGCATGTTTCAGACGCGATCAAGTACAACCAAGGCGCATGCCGCTGCCAGTCTGGCATCGGTCATCTACCTTGCAACGGTCCGAAATGTACGAAAGAGCCACGGCAATGCCCTGATCGGTCTGTTGCTCAACATCGTTCAGACGCTAGTCATGCTGCTGGCCTTTTATATCATGTTTACAATTCTCGGCATGCGTGCAAGGGCCGTTCGCGGAGACTATCTTCTCTATATCATGTCCGGAATTTTCCTGTTCATGACGCATACAAAGGCAATGGGGGCCGTCGTCGGGTCGGAAGGCCCCGCCTCACCGATGATGAAACACGCGCCCATGAACACGGCCGTTGCCATCACTTCATCCGCCCTTGCGTCGCTGTATATTCAGCTCTTGTCGGTAACCGTCATTCTTTTCGTCTATCACGTTGCCATCAAACCCGTGGTCATATTCAGCCCGTTCGGGGCAATGGCGATGTTTCTGCTGGCCTGGTTTTCCGGCGTGGCAATCGGAATGGTGTTTCTGGCGGTCAAACCCTGGTTTCCCAATTTCACCGGCATCGTTTCAACGATATATTCACGGGCGAACATGATTGCATCGGGGAAAATGTTCCTGGCCAATACCTTGCCAACCAGCAAGATTGCCCTTTTTTCCTGGAACCCGTTGTTCCATGCCATTGATCAGGCACGAGGCTATACATTCATAAACTACAACCCGCATTACAGTAATTACGAATACGCGATCAAGCTCAGCATTGTCCTGCTGATGATTGGCCTGATGGGTGAGTTTTTCACACGCAAACACGCCTCTCTCAGTTGGCAGGCGCGAAAGTAACCTTGCCGGCAAATGCGCCTGTCTTGTCGGGAGGATTCAGGCTGACCCGGCTTTTTCAGGGTCATTTCCCAAAAAGATCCCGCATAGACGTTTTGGCATTCCGGCCTCAAACCATGCGGATCACATCTTTGTCGATCGCCAGCATATAGCCGCGCCGGGCGATGTTTTTCACCAGAAGCTCGCTCACCATCTGATTGCCCAGACTGTCGCGCAGCCGTTTGATGCGGGTGGCACCGGCCGCTTCCTCGCATTCCGACGGATCACGCCCTGAAATCATCCCTTCGATCTCGGCCCCCGAGAGTACATCCTCATCCATTCGGGCCTCTGCCAGGACAGACAGGGTTTCGATCGCCGCTTCGGTCAGCTTGAACTCCAGGTTATTCAGGTAAACCGTGTTTTCCTCGCGGCTGATCAGCAACGAAGAAACCTGAATGCCGGTGCGCTCGATTTCGCTCATCCGGCGATTGAGTGTAATGATGGTGACAAGAAAAACCAAAGCCGCCACCAGCAGCGCGGTTGCGAAAACCAGCAGCACAAAGATCACGAAACGATAGGACGCCAAAGTATCGGAAAAGGCCGTTCCGGATTGCGCCAGAATTTCCAGCAGCTTGATTTCGGCATTTGATGTCAGATCGTTGTTTTCAACGAAAATCTGTTCAACGCGGCTGTTGAATGCGTTGGCATCAGGGAGATTGTAAAAAAGGACGGCCGCAGCCCCCAGTAGAATGGCGACAATGCCGACAATGCCAAAAACAACAATACGATTGTCCGGTTTCGCCCCTTTGGGAACGGATTGATCAGTCTGGCTATGGCTCATTTTGCCTCCGAATTTACCCGGCCTTTGGTGCCTGTAACCGGGCGAATGGTCAAGCCCGGCACTTTCCCCGGCGCTCTCTGGGGCTGGCTATGTCACAACACGCAGCGTCAGGTTTAACCGCCCGCCATTTTTCAGCAGCTTTGATGTCCCAAACCGTATCCGGTCAATGCCATGGTAAACAAGGCGCGCCTTTTCCCCCATGACCAGAACATCACCCGATGACAGAACGAGCGACTCTGTCGGCCCGCCCCTTTCTTCACGACCGACCCGGAACGTGGCATCATCCCCCAGCGATATCGAGACCACAGGCCAGCGAAAATCGGCCTCGTCCCGATCCTGATGCATCCCCATGCGCGCATCTTTTCCGTAGTAGTTTATCAGGCAGCATTCGGGCGCCGGAGCCGCTGCAGCCAGGTCTTTCCATATTCCGAGTGCCAGGGGCGGAATGGCCGGCCACGCCATGCCGCCAGGATGGCGCTGGTCATAGCGATAACCTCCTGTATCGGAAACCCAGCCATATTTGCCGGCAGATGTCATGCGAACCGACATTGGCTTGCCGCCTGCGGTGGTTGGCGAAAATAACGGCGCCTGCCTCTGGACCGCGCGGGCTTCCTCCAGCAGCGTCACCTGTTGCGCCGGCGAAAGGTACGCCTTGAAAACCGCAATTCCACGGATCATGATTGTCGGACTGGTGCTCATTTGTTGCTTCTTCGCAGCTTTGTCGGAAATGAATCCAATTTTTCGCAATGAATCTGCATTTCTTGGCCCTTCTCCCGCTTGCAGCAGGCATACCCCCTACTTATATACGCCAAGAAGCTGATCGGGATACTACCCCGATTATAAATTGGGATCGGGGCGCAAATGCCTTTTTAGGGTTTACGCCCCATAACATCGCCGAAAGAAGAGGATTAAAGCATGGCTAAAGTCATAGGTATCGACCTCGGGACAACCAACTCCTGTGTTGCCATCATGGATGGTGCAAAACCCCGGGTCATTGAAAATGCGGAAGGTGCCCGCACAACCCCGTCGGTTGTTGCTTTCACCGAAAACGAAGTTCTAGTTGGCCAGCCCGCCAAACGGCAGGCCGTGACCAACCCCGAAAACACCATTTTCGCCGTCAAACGTCTGATCGGACGTCGGATCACCGACCCCGAAGTCAAAAAAGACAAAGAGATCATGCCGTTCAAAATTGTCGATGGCGGCAACGGCGACGCTTGGGTCGAGGTCCGCGGAGAGAAATACTCCCCGAGCCAGATCTCGGGTTACATTCTCGGCAAGATGAAAGAAACCGCCGAAAGCTATCTGGGTGAGAAGGTCGAACAGGCCGTCATCACTGTCCCGGCCTATTTCAACGATGCTCAGCGTCAGGCCACGAAAGACGCCGGTAAAATCGCCGGCCTGGAAGTGCTGCGGATCATAAACGAGCCCACAGCCGCCGCGCTGGCCTATGGTCTGGACAAGAAGGAAAGCAAAACCATCGCCGTTTACGACCTTGGCGGCGGTACGTTCGACGTGACCATTCTGGAAATTGACGATGGATTGTTCGAAGTGAAATCAACCAACGGGGATACGTTCCTGGGTGGTGAGGATTTCGATATGCGGATCGTCAATTACCTGGCCGACGAATTCAAGAAAGAGCATGGCGTTGACCTGACCAAAGACAAGATGGCGCTGCAACGGCTGAAAGAAGCGGCCGAGAAAGCCAAGATCGAACTGTCTTCGGCCAACCAGACCGAAATCAACCAGCCCTTCATCTCGATGGATCCGAACAGCGGCACACCGCTGCACATGGTCGTCAAGATGACCCGCGCCAAACTGGAAAGCCTTGTTGGCGATCTGATCAAGCGCACAATGAAGCCCTGCAAGGCCGCTCTGAAAGATGCGGGCCTCAGCACCGGCGACATTGACGAGGTTCTGCTGGTCGGCGGTATGACCCGGATGCCAAAGGTTGCAGAAGAGGTCACCAAGTTCTTTGGCAAAGAGCCGCACAAGGGTGTGAACCCGGATGAGGTGGTTGCCATGGGGGCTGCCATTCAGGCCGGCGTGCTGCAAGGCGACGTCAAAGACGTGGTCCTGCTGGACGTTACCCCGCTGTCGCTGGGTATCGAAACGCTCGGGGGTGTGTTTACGCGTCTGATCGACCGCAACACAACGATCCCCACCAAAAAGTCGCAGATCTTCTCGACAGCCGAAGACAACCAGAACGCCGTAACCATCCGCGTGTTCCAGGGTGAGCGCGAAATGGCCGCAGACAATAAACTGCTGGGCCAGTTCAATCTGGAAGATATTCCGCCAGCGCCGCGTGGCATGCCGCAGATCGAGGTGACATTCGATATTGATGCCAACGGTATCGTATCGGTCAGCGCCAAGGACAAGGGCACCGGCAAAGAGCAGAAGATCACCATCCAGGCCTCAGGCGGTCTGTCCGAGGAAGAGATCGAACAAATGGTCAAGGACGCCGAAGCCAATGCCGAGGCGGACAAAGAGCGCAAAGAGCTGGTCGAGGCCAAGAACCAGGCCGAAAGTCTGGTCCACGCGACTGAAAAGTCTCTGGAAGAGCATGGCGACAAGGTCGATCCAGCTACGGTTGAGGCGATTGAACTGGCCGTCAGTGCGCTGAAGGAAACCATGGAAGGCGACGACGCCGGCAAGATCAAATCCGGCATCCAGAACGTGACCGAAGCGGCCATGAAACTGGGTGAGGCAATCTACAAGGCCGAGCAGGAAAAATCCGGCGAGGCCGAAAGCGAAGATGCTGCGGAATCTCCCCGCGGTGTAGACGAAGACATCGTTGATGCCGATTTTGAAGACATTGACGACGACAAACGCGCATAAGGGACGATCGTTCCTGTGGGTCGGCCTGATGTGAGTCAGGTCGGCCTTCGCGTTCCTCGAGGGGACAAAAGATGGCAAAGCGCGACTACTATGAAATCCTCGGCGTTCAGGTCAGCGCCTCGGCAGAAGAAATAAAGAAAGCCTTTCGCAAGAAGGCCAAACAGCTGCACCCTGACAGCAATTCTGACAACCCTGATGCCGAGGCCCAGTTCAAGGAAGCCAACGAGGCCTATGAGGTTCTGAAAGACCCGGAAAAACGGGCGGCCTACGACCGGTTCGGCCATGCGGCATTCGAAGGCGGCATGGGTGGCATGGGCGGCGGCCCGCGCGGCGGCGGTGATTTCGCCTCGGCCTTCTCTGACGTCTTTGACGATCTGTTCGGTGATTTCATGGGCGGGCAGCGAACGGCGGCGCGCCAACGGGCCACCCGCGGCTCTGATTTGCGCTATAACCTGCGCGTTACCCTGGAAGAGGCCTTTTCCGGCGTGCAGAAAACCATCACGGTTCCAACCTCGGTTGCCTGTAACGAATGCAACGGAACAGGGGCACAAAGCGGTGCCGAGCCGACAACCTGTCCGACATGTTCCGGCATGGGGAAAGTGCGGGCGCAACAGGGCTTTTTCACGGTCGAACGTACCTGCCCCACATGCGGCGGGCTTGGCCAGATGATCAAGGACCCCTGCAAGGTCTGCCATGGTGCAGGCCGGGTTGAAAAAGAACGTTCTCTGTCAGTCAATATTCCCGCAGGCGTTGAAACCGGCACCCGTATCCGCCTGGCTGGCGAGGGCGAGGCAGGTCTGCGTGGCGGGCCAACCGGTGATCTCTATATCTTCATTGAGGTGAAGGAACACGCTCTGTTTCACCGTGACGGCACCAATCTTTACTGTCAGGTGCCGGTGTCCATGACCAAGGCCGCACTGGGCGGCGAGGTGGAAGTTCCCACCATTGATGGCGGACGATCCCGCGTCAAGGTTCCAGCCGGCAGCCAGTCGGGTCGCCAGATGCGGTTGCGTGGCAAAGGTATGCCAGCCCTGCGTGGTGGTGGAACCGGCGACATGTTTATCGAACTGCAGGTCGAAACGCCGGTCAATCTCAACACCCGCCAAAAAGAATTGCTGCGCGAGTTCGAAGAGCAATCGGCCGACAACAACCCGGTCGGGTCAAAATTCTTCAAGACGGTAAAATCGTTTTGGGAAAGCATGAAAAGCTAGACCGGAATCTGGTTAATCTGCGTTAACCAAATTTTGAGGGAATCAGCACAGCCTTGTGGCATGGATACGCCGCACCAGTTTGCAGAAATGCCGCTTCCCCTCTTTGAAGGGGATGAGGTTGCTGCACCCGCCCCGCTTCCCGCCAGACTTCCATCCTACATCAAGGACCATCGCAAGCGTTTGCGTGAACGCTTCCTGAATGGCGGCGCACAGGCAATGCCCGATTATGAATTGCTGGAGCTTGTCCTGTTTCGCGCCATTCCCAGACGGGATGTCAAACCCTTGGCCCGAACATTGATGGAGACTTTTGGCGATTTCAATCGTGTGGTTTCCGCGCCCATTGAGCGGTTGCGGCAAATCAGCGGTGTCGGAGAGTCCGTCGTGCAGGAACTGAAGATTGTCGAGGCGGCGGCGCATCGTCTGGCGCGCGCGCGTGTCATGAAGCGCCCGGTCATATCCAGTTGGCGTGCCATTCTGGATTATTGCCAGACAACGATGGCCCACAGGGAAACCGAGCAGTTCCGCATTCTGTTTCTGGATCGCAAGAACGTGCTGATTGCGGATGAGGAACAGGCCAGGGGAACGGTGGATCACGTCCCCGTCTACCCCCGCGAAATTGTAAAACGCGCGCTTGAGCTTAACGCCTCGGCGCTCATACTCGTTCACAACCACCCTTCCGGTGATCCAACCCCATCCAGCGAAGATATCGCCATGACAACGCAGATCAAGGATGCCGCCACCACATTGGGTCTGACCCTGCATGACCACCTGATTATTGGCAAATCGCGTGAGCTCAGCTTCAGATCCGAGGGGTATCTTTAGTTAATCCGCGCCGCTGGAATCTTGCGGCAGCAAATGGGCGTGTCGCGCCATGAACCGGGCAATTTCACGCTCCGTCGGCGCTGTGCTGGTATACATTTCAACGTAAGAAGGCATCCACAACAACCGCTCTTCCCACGGGTCCCTGACATTCATCGAGATATAGCCAACCTGTGCCAGATACACCGTATTGGCCCGCACAGTGGCGTTTTCAGCCCTATAGCCAAAACGCTGAAACATTTCTGATATGGCCAAAATACGTTGTGCATCCGCACTCCGGATGGCGCTTTCCACTTCATGGTCCTTTCTGGACCAGTTTCGGACAGCGAAATCCAGGCGCGCATCAAACAGATCTTCGTCAACCCAGCAGTCAAACAGGTTGAACATCGCTTCGGTAATCGTGTCCGCATATTGTCTGGTTCGAGCGATCAGATTGCCGGTGTTTTTCTTCTCCCAAAGGGTCAGAAGCGCCGCAAGCAGGGCTTTTCTGTCTTTGAAATGCCAGTAAAACCCCGTGCGTGAAAGTCCCAGCGCCTTGGCCATTGGCATCACTTTCACCGCATCCACACCAGACGAAACCAGCAGATCATAGGCAACACTCAACCAGGCCTGCTCGGATCCGCGATGGCCGGTTCTTTCCCGTAATTCTTCCATGTTCAGATTCAGGTACTCTCATTCGCAGGGCCATTTTTCTTGACATAAGTGTCAAGCGTATCGACGATAATGTCAATTCAAGATGAGTCGTTTGCCCTGCCGTCGCCAACTTCAAAGGAAACAGGATGAAATCCGGCACCGAATCCACACAAACTACATCCCGCCGTCGCCGGACCGCGGGCGGCGGCCGGGCCGCGTTAAGGGCCAGGCGCATCGGTGGCGCCAGCACCTCGGCCGGCAGCGCAAGATCACCCTATATCACCCGGAACATACCGCCCGTTGACCTGTTGGATGAAGAAGCGCTGGAGAAGATTGAGGCAGGAACAGAGACGATTCTTGCCGAAATCGGCATCGAATTTCGGGATGATCCTGAAACGGTTGCGCTGTTTCGCGCGGCGGGTGGGCATGTCACCCCGATCAGCGCAACCGCCTGGAATATCCGGTTTGAGCCAGGGATGATTACGGAAATTCTTCAGTCCGCTCCGGCGCGTTTTACCCAGCATGCCCGCAATCCGCAGAACTCGGTTGAAATCGGCGGGGATTCTGTCGTTTTTGCGCCTGCCTACGGGTCGCCGTTTGTCATGGATCTGGATAAGGGCCGGCGGTACGGAACGCTTCAGGATTTCGAGAATTTCGTGAAACTTGCACAGAGTACACCGTGGTTGCACCATTCCGGCGGCACGGTTTGTGAACCAACAGACATCGCGGTCAACAAACGTCATCTCGATATGGTCTATGCGCATATGCGCTATTCGGATCGTGCCTTCCTGGGTTCGGTCACAGCACCCGAGCGGGCAGAGGACAGCATCGACATGTGCCGCATCCTGTTTGGGGAGGATTTTGTCGCGCGCAATTGTGTAATCATGGGTAATTTCAACTCTACCTCGCCGCTGGTCTGGGATGGGATTTCGACCAGGGGCATTCGCGCCTATGCGGCGGCAGGTCAGGGATCCATCCATTTACCCTTCCTGCTGGGGGGTGCGGTTTCGCCGGTTACAATCCCTGGCGCCATTGCCCAAAGCATGGCAGAATCTCTGGTCGGCTGCGCCTTGACACAACTGGTAAAACCAGGCAGTCCGGCTGTGTTAGGCTCTTTTATTGCCTCTCTTTCCCTCCGCTCGGGCAGCCCGACATTCGGTACGCCGGAACCGGCTCTCGGGTCACTTGTGGTCGGCCAGCTTGCCCGGCGGGCGAAACTTCCGCTGCGTTGTGCGGGTAACTTTTCCACCTCCAAGCTTCCGGATGGTCAGGCCATGTCGCAGGCGGTGATCTCCATGACATCCGCAATCCAGTCCGGCGCACATTATATTCTGCACGCGGCCGGCTTTCTCGATGGCCTGCTGTCCATGTCCTATGAAAAGTTCATGATGGATGTCGATCTTTGCGCGGCCCTGCATGCCTATCTGAACGGGCTTGAGGTGAGCGACGACACGCTCGGCCTGGAATCTTTGCGCGAAGGCGGCCCTGGTGCGCATATGTTCGGTTCTGCCCATACGCTTGCCCATTACGAAACCGCCTATTGGGACAGCGCCCTGAATGATGACCGCCCTTACGAAACCTGGAGCGAACATGGTCGTGAAGACTGTATGCATCGCGCCAATCGACAGTGGAAGAGCACACTGGAAACCTATGAAGCCCCCTTGCTGGAAGAATCCAGGGATGAGGCCCTGAAAGAATTCATTGCCAGAAAGAAATCATCCATGGAAGATGCCTGGCATTGAAGGAGAGAGCCGATGTCCAATGACCCCCTATTGCAGCCTTACCAGCTAAAGAATCTGACTTTGCGCAACCGGATCATGACCACCAGCCATGAACCCGCCTACCCCGAGGACGGCATGCCCAAGGATCGCTACCGCGCCTATCACGAGGAACGCGCCAAGGCGGGTATTGCCCTCGCGATGACAGCCGGTTCCGCGTCAGTGGCCAGGGACAGCCCGCCGTCTTTCAACAATGTGCTGGCCTATAAAGACGAGGTTGTGCCATGGATCCAGCGCCTGACCGATGCCTGCCATGAACATGGCGCAGCGGTGATGATCCAGCTTACACATCTGGGGCGGCGCACCCGCTGGGACAAAGGTGACTGGCTACCGGTGGTCACGCCTTCGCACAGGCGCGAACCGGCACACCGGGCTTTTCCCAAAAAGCTTGAGGACTGGGACATCGCCCGCATCATCACCGATTACGCCGATGCCGCCGAACGGATGCAGGCCGGTGGCATGGACGGGATTGAACTCGAAGTATTCGGCCATCTGATGGACCAGTTTATATCGCCGCTGACCAACACGCTTGACGCGCCCTATGGCGGCACGCTGGAAAACCGGATGCGGTTCTCCATGGATGTTCTGCGTGCTATCCGCAAACGGGTGGGGGACGATTTCATCGTCGGCATGCGCTTTACCGTGGACGAGGCGCAACAGGGCGGCATCACATTCGAGGACGGGATCGAAGTGTGCAACACATGGCGCGACAGCGGCATGGTCGATTTCCTCAATGTCATTCGTGGCCGCATCCATACTGATCCGGCAATGACCGATGTGATCCCGGTTCAGGGCATGAAAAACGCCCCGCATCTGGATTTCGCCGGATCGGTGCGCAAGGCCACCGGCCTGCCCACCTTCCACGCCGCCAAAATCCCCGATGTCGCCACCGCCCGCCACGCTGTTTCCGCCGGTTTGCTGGATATGGTCGGCATGACCCGCGCCCATCTGGCTGACCCGCATATCGTGCGCAAAATCACTGAGGGGCGCGAGGATGATATCCGCCCTTGCGTCGGTGCCACCTATTGTCTGGACCGGATTTATCAGGGCGGAGAGGCCCTGTGCATGCACAATGCCGCCACCGGGCGCGAACTGACCATGCCGCATGACATCCCGCCCGCAAAGACCCGCAAGAAAGTGGTGATCGTCGGCGCAGGCCCCGCCGGGCTGGAAGCCGCCCGCGTGGCCGCCGAACGGGGCCACAGCGTGACAGTGCTGGAAGCCGCTGCCGACCCCGGCGGGCAGGTCCGCCTGACCGCGCAAAGCCCGCGCCGGCGAGAAATGATCAGCATCATTGATTGGCGCATGTCCCAATGCGCCGCCCGTAATGTGGATTTCCGTTTCAACACCTGGGCCGAGGCCGAAGATATCACCGCCTTCGCCCCCGATGTGGTGATCATCGCCACCGGCGGCCTGCCCGATACCGAAGTGCTGGAAACCGGCAATGATCTGGTTGTGTCCAGTTGGGATATCATCGCCGGTGACGTGAAACCAGGTGAAAACGTGCTGATCTACGATGACGCGGGCGACCACCCGGCCCTGCAGGCCGCCGAAGTAATCGCCAACAGTCGCGCGCATGTCGAGATCATGACCCCTGATCGCACATTTGCCCCAGAAATCATGGGAATGAACCTCGTGCCCTACATGCGCAGCCTTCAGGACAAGGATGTCAGTTTTACCGTCACCCGCCGCCTGTTGGGGGTAGAGCGTGACGGCAATCTCTTGCGCGCCACCATCGGCACTGATTACAGCGATTTTCGCAGTACAGCGACTTATGACCAAATCGTTGTAAACCATGGAACACTTCCGCTTGACAGTCTCTATTTCACCCTGAAATCGTATTCCATCAACTTTGGTGAAGTGGATTATGACGCCCTGATCGCGGGTCGGCCGCAAACCATTACCAGCAACCCCGACGGGGTGTTTCAGCTGTTCCGCATTGGCGATGCGGTTGCGGCCCGCAATACGCATGCCGCAATCTACGACGCGCTGAGACTGGTAAAAGACCTATGAGACCCCGATACGCGACAGGTCGAGGCACTGCATCACATCGAATTTCCAGAGGACCGGCATGAAATCATCCTACAAGGCAGTTGTGATAGGCGGAGGCGTCGTTGGCGCCTCGGTCATGTATCACCTGACAAGGCTTGGCTGGTCTGATGTCGCACTGATCGAGCGCGCCGAGCTGACAGCGGGGTCAACCTGGCACGCGGCGGCGGGGTTTCACCCGCTGAATGCCGACCCGAATATTGCGGCTTTGCAGGATTACACGATCAACCTCTATAAACAGATCGAGAAGGAAAGCGGCGTTGATTGCGGCCTGCACATGACCGGCGGTGTCAATATTGCCTCTGATCCGGCCCGGTGGGAACAGTTAAAGGCGGGGTGGGCCACCTTTCAGGCCATTGGCGTCAATACGGCCCGGCTGGTGACGCCAGACGAAATTGATGCGTTGACAGGCGGCATGATCAGAACCGACGACCTGTTGGGCGGGTTATATGATTCAAACGAGGGTTATCTGGATCCGAATGGGACCACTTACGCCTATGTTGGTGCTGCCAGAAAACGCGGCGCCGACCTGATCCTGCGCAATCGAGTACTTGAGTTGGATCAACGCGGCGATGCTACATGGAACATTGTCACTGAAAAAGGCACTATTCAGGCCGAACACGTGGTCAATGCGGCCGGGTTGTGGGCCAAGCAGGTTGGCCGGATGGTGGGTGTCGACCTTCCTGTTACACCGATGGAGCACCACTATCTGGTTACCGATTCAATCGAAGAGCTGGGCCATCTGCCCGGTGAACTGCCGAATGTCATTGATCTGGATGGCTTCACCTATGCCCGCCAGGAACGCGATGGCCTTTTGCTCGGGGTTTACGAACTGAACCCGAAACACTGGCATATGGACGGGGCCCCGTGGGATTATGGCATGGAACTGATCCCCGAGGATATAGACCGGATCAGCCCGCAGCTCTCCAAGGGGTTTGAGCGGTTTCCGGTTCTGGCCCGCACCGGCATCAAGCGCTGGGTGAACGGGGCCTTCACCTTTGCCCCTGACGGCAACCCGTTGGTTGGCCCTGTCGGGCCACGCGGATACTGGGTGGCCTGCGGGGTTATGGCCGGTTTCTGTCAGGGCGGCGGGGTTGGTAAATCCTTGGCAGAATGGATGATTCGGGGTGAAACAGAGACTGATATATTTGGAATGGACGTGGCGCGCTTTGGCCTGCATCAGTCAAACAAGGAATACATCCGCCAGACCACCGGTCAGTTCTATTCGCGCCGGTTCGTGCTGACATTTCCCAACGAACAACTGCCGGCAGGCCGCCCCCTGCGCGTTGCCGGCGCCTATCGCGACATGACAGAGGCCGGGGCGCGGTGGGGTACAAGCTGGGGGCTGGAAGTGCCGCTCTACTTTGCACCAACGCCCGATTTTGAGGAACCCGGAACCGCCAGACGATCCGCCGCCTTCCCCATCATTGCCGACGAATGCCGGGCCGTGCAAAACGCCGCGGGCCTGCTCGATATCACCGGATTTTCGAGGTTTGAGGTCAAGGGCCCGCATGCCAGGGCCTGGCTCGACAGGATTTTGGCCTGCCGCCTGCCGGACAGAGGCAAGATTGCGCTTGCCCCCATGCTCGCCCCGGATGGCCGCCTGAAGGGCGATCTTACATGTCTCAACTGGGGGAATGGCACCTATTGGCTTATGGGATCCTACTATCTGCGCCGGTTTCATATGCGCTGGTTTGACGCTCATAGACAGTCCGGCGTCATGGTGCAGGATATATCCGATCATGCCGCCGGGTTTTCCGTCAGCGGGCCAAATGCCCGCAAGGTTCTGCAAAAGCTGACAGATACAGATCTTTCCGGCCTGTCGATGATGTCCTGCAAGACTGTCGATCTGGGGCTTTTCCGGGTAAATCTGGCGCGGCTCTCGCTGTCGGGTGAGTTGGCATATGAGATCAACTGCCTCTCGTGCGAACATGCACCATTGCGCCAGGCTCTCCTCTGGGCGGGGGCCGGTCTGGGATTGCGCGAAATCGGCTTTAACGCCATGCTTTCCCTGCGTCTCGAAAAGAGTATCGGCATCTGGAACGCCGAATATACCCAGGGCTACACCCCCGCCATGACGCAGCTTGACCGGTGGATCGACTGGCAGAAAGATGACTTCATCGGCAAAGGTGCTGCTGCCGCCTCCCGGCCCCCGGACCGGATTCTGACCATGCTGGACGTCGCGGCAGATAATGCGGATTGCGCAGGGTTTGAGCCGGTTTGGAAGGATGGCTCCCTGGTTGGCATCACCACATCGGGTGGTTATGGGCACCGTTTGACGCGCAGTTTTGCGCTAGCGCTTGTTGACAGGGGCCATGCCCGCCCCGGAACAGAGCTGATTGTTCATGTGATGGGCGAGGAACGCCCGGCCCGCGTCATTGAAATGTCACCTTACGACCCGTCAGGTACCAGGATGAGGGCATAGATACCATGCAACCCCCGACATCACACGGCCGGCCTGAAAGGCGTCGCAACCGGCGGGGCGCAAAGCCATCGTCCGGCTCCCGAAAGCCCGACTATATACATCTGAAACACCCGTTTCAGCCTCAGTCGATTTTTTCCGCGGACGAGGTCAATGCCATTCACAACACCGCCCTGCGGGTTTTGCAGGACCTGGGCATAAAGATCCTGTTGCCCGAAGCGCAGAAAATCTTTGCGGATGCGGGTGCGGTTCTCAACGATGACAATATGGTTTTCATCGGTCGTGACATCGTTGAAGCCGCTTTGCAAACCGCCCCGTCCTCATTCCGTCTGCGCGCCATTAATCCGGCACATGAACATGATTATGCCGACGGAACCCTGTTGTTCATGGCTGGCTCGGGGTGCCCCAACAACACCGATTTTGAGCGTGGCCGCCGCCCCGGCTGCCTGCGCGACTTTGAGGAAACCATCAAACTCGCCCAGAGTTTTGATGTCATCCACCTGTTTGGCGCATCGGCCGAACCGCAGGATATTCCCATTCAGTTTCGTCATTACGAAACAATGCGCACACAACTGGAATTTGGCGACAAGCCCCTGCATATCTACGCGCGTGGGCGTGGTCAGGTCTTTGATGCCTTTGAGATGATCCGGCTGGGTCTGAACCTTTCCGATGACGAATTCACCGGCAATGTCTGGCTGAACACGGTGATCAATTCGAATTCTCCGCGAATGCTCGACAAACCCATGGCGCAGGGGATCATGGATTTTGCCCGCGCGGGGCAGATGACCATCATAACGCCTTTCTGTCTGGCTGGCGCCATGGCGCCGATCACAATCGCCGGCGCCCTCACCCTGCAACATGCCGAGGCCCTGGCCTGCATCACCCTTGCGCAACTCTCCCGGGCCGGCGCGCCCGTCAGCTATGGCGGTTTCAGTTCAAATGTTGACATGAAATCCGGCTCACCTGCCTTTGGCACCCCCGAACATGTCAAAATGCAGATCGGAACCGGGCAATTGGCCCGACACATCGGGCTGCCCTGGCGCTCGGCCACGGGAACGGCCGCAAACACGCCTGATATGCAGGCGGCAACAGAAACCGACATGGCGCTTTGGGGAACGATGATGGCAAATGCGACACTGACACTGCACGCGGCCGGTTGGCTGGAGGGTGGGCTGAGCTTTGGCTATGAAAAGTTCATCAACGATATAGAGGCCCTGCAAACACTGGCCGAGCTATGTTTGGTCACCAGAGCGAATGCTGACGAAATCGGGTTTGACGCCCTTGCCGACGTTCAGCCCGGCGGGCATTTCTTTGCCACCCGACATACGATGGACCGCTATCAGACTGCCTTTTACGAACCGGTCGTTGCCGACCTGAACAATATCGGGACATGGGAGGAAGCCGGCTCCAAAACTTCGGCGGAAAGGGCAACAGAAATCTGGAAACGTATTTTGGCCGAGTTTGTTTCACCGCCAACAGGAGAAGAAGCCGCCGACCGTGTGCAGCCCTTCATCCGCAAGAGAAAATCCGAAGGCGGCGCACACCCTTTGGAATAGAACAGGCTCTGTTCCTGCGGAAAATGCCTATTTCAGCCAGACTTCGACCCGTCGGTTCACGCGACGCCCCCAGTCTTCGTCATCACAGGCCATCGGCATCGCTTCGCCAAAGGCCTCAACCTGTATGGTCAGGCGTGACGCATCCAATGCAGGCGCCGCCTTCAGAACCGCATCCCTGACCGCATTTGCCCGTTTTCTTGCAATACGCATATTCGCATCCGCCCCGCCATCACCATCCGTAAACCCGGCAAAGATCAGCGTCCTGTCCTGATAGGCTCCGGCTTCGAGCAGTTGCGCAAGCTGCTCGATATTGGTTCGCGATTGCACATCGAGTTTTGTCGATCCTGTCTGGAAGCGAAATGTAATCGAAAGCCGCCTTGCCGATTGCAGAACCGCAACCATCCGTTTCAAATCTTCCAATGTGATTTCGTCTCCCGCCGCCGCAATGGCGTTTGCCAACCGCGCGCCCTGGGCTTTCAGCGAAATTTCGACCGGGCGCTGATCAACAAACCCGGCGCGGCGAACCACTTGCTGCGCGGAAGGTGAACGAAGGTAGCGGATGAAATCCCGCGCGGTTTTCGGCAGACGGCGGGCTGGTGTGTACAACAGTAACGGCGCCGTCAGGGGATAGTCCTCGGTTTTCAGGTTGAGCACGGTCGGGCGAATCGAAAACCCACAAGCCCCCGTCAGCGACAACACCTTGGTGTTGCCAACCTCGGAATAGCTGGAAATCCCGATGGCAAAGGGATCTTTGGCAACGGCATCGACCAGCTCTGCATTGCTGTTGTGCAGTATGACGTTCTTTGCAAAACCAAGCCCGAAAATGCGCATTGCCTTATCCTCAAAGCTCTGCGCCATCCCCGCGTTCATGGTGCGAAGGTGCAGCGCAATGGGCGCATCCGGCCCGCCCAGATCCGCCCAGTTTTTCACCTCGCCAGCAAAGACAAGCGCCAGCGCCTTCAGCGAAATGCCGGAAAGCGTGTTTCCGGGCGCCACCACCGGCACCAGACCATCCAGCCCGATAATCCGGCTCCGGTTGGCGGCGGACAAATCCCCCAGCCCGACCTCTCGTGCGCGCCTGATTTCATCTGGCCGCAACTCGCGCAGGGCCATCATCATATCGGATTCATCAGCCAGCAGATCGGCGAAGCCTTCATCCGTGTTGGTGTTGTGAAAGGAAATTCGCGCAACCGTACGCCCTGTTTCGGGTTGGCTCAGGATATAGGAAAACTTTCGGTCGGACTGGACCGTTCTTCGCAATTTCATTCCATTATGTCGGGCGAATGATTCGACCAGCGCCGGCATCAGAATATCGCCCATGGTGCGCGCACCTGAAATGCGTATTTCAGCGACATATCCCTTCAGGTCGGGACATCCCGGTCCGGCACAGGTTACGCCCGACCCATCCAGTGTCAGTTCACCGAACACCGTATCGACCCGGTAGAATTCGCCGTCATACCCAAGCAGAGTGCCGGCAACCTCGACCGTTCCGTCGCGGGATGTCAATGTCACATCCTGAGCCGCCAAAGGGCCGCCGGTCGTTAAAATGAAAAGTGCGGCGAGTACCGCCGCACGAAACTTGTTCATCTGGTCAGGTCCAAGATTTTCGCGTCAGTTCTGCGCGATCTTCAGGTCTTGGAGAACATTTTTCAACACCATATGATCGCCAATTGCCCCACAATCCGGCATTATCAGGGTCAAATCCACCGTTTTTATGGTGCCTGTTGCATCTTTTTGCAAAACCTGCGCGTCAACGTCGTGACCACAGCTGTAGGCGCTGACCTCGGCTTCCACGCTCAGCCGGACGGTCCCGGCCCGGTTGATGCTTCCGGTTGGAAAACTGTAAACCTCGGCCTGTTTGGCATCCGGCAGGTTCGCATTTCCCAGATCGACAATAAATCCGCCGCGCGCCTGCACCCCATAAGATATGGTTCGCGGTGCTTTCGCCCAGACATGGCCCGCATCCGCATAGCGGGCGCCAAACTCCAGCGCATGAATTTTCAGGTTGCTTTTTCCCTGCCATTGCACGGCCACACGATCATAGATTGTGAACTCCGGCACGGATGTTGCTGCCCACAATGTTTCACCGTTGTTGAAGCGCACTTCAAATTCGGCATCCTTCGCCATCGCCGGCACTGTTACGCTGGCGGCGCCAAATGTTGTCGTTCTGACGGTAAAAGCCAGCCCGTTATGGGAAATTTCAACGGCTTCTCTGCCGTGACAGGGGGCGTTCAGTGTCACATTGACCATCGCGGCCGGGGCGGGTTTGACCGTAAACGTAGCACTGCATGCCAACCCGAACGGGCTGAACTGTTGAAATCCGACAGCCGGCGTTTTGCGAATGGCAGACCTGCGAACGCGTTCCCTGATAGCGGCCTTGTCTATCTGCCCTGAAACAGGGTGCAACGCAGCCCGGGGCGGGCGCGGCATTGTGAACTGGTGGGCTGAGGTGGTGTCGTTTTTTGTAGTCAGGTCGGCCGATGCAAGCTCAACAGCATGCACCGGTGAAACCTGCGTCACACCCAGTTGTTCCGCGATAAGGTCGCTGTTCTGCATGGCAAAGCCGGTTGCCCATGCCACAAAGAATGTTGCCGATACTGTGAAAATCTTGCGCTTGTCGAGCGTCTTGAACTTGTTGAGCAAGGCATGCCTCCGTCGCCTGGCTCCCACCCAGAATCAGAACCTACTCCGATTCGGGGCGCAATGTATCTAAATTTTTGAATTAATTTTTGCTATGGCCTGCCCGCCACAGTTTCCACGGCAGGAACAGCGCACCCCGTCCAGCAATGACCAAAGGCCACCCATTCGCCGGGCGGCCTGTCCATCAAGAGATGCCTGCGCTCAAACTACCCGGCCGTGACAATGTTTGAACTTTTTCCCGGATCCGCAGGGGCAGGGATCATTGCGGCCCGGATCACCCCAGGTTGACGGGTCATTCTCATCAAACCCTTCCAGCAGGGGGGGTGCCGGGTTTGCCGTATCCGGCCCTTCGGTCTGTGCCGCCTGTTGCAGAGCCTGTTGCTGTTGCAACATCTGCTGCATCATGGCCGCTTGCTCTTCTTCGGTCATCGGCCGAATCTGTGCCAGCTGTTTGGTGACATCTTCGCGCAGCCCGTTCAGCAGCATTTCAAACAACTGGAACGCTTCTGTCTTGTATTCGTTCAGCGGATCGCGTTGGGCATAGCCCCGAAACCCGACAACCGAGCGCAAATGTTCAAGCGTCACCAGATGTTCGCGCCATTTTGAATCAATTGTCTGAAGCAAAACCTGCTTTTCGATCATCCGCATGTTTTCGGGGCCGAACTGGGCCGCTTTCTGCGCCATGAATTCATCGGCGGCATCATAGAGACGCTCGCGGATATCGCTGTCATCCACGCCCTCTTCCTTGGCCCAGGCCATCACCGGCACATCAATGCCCAGATGTTCGATCACGGCGGCATACAGCCCCTCGGTATCCCATTGGTCAGCATAGGTTTTTGGCGGCATATAGGCATCAACCAGGTCGTCGATCACCTCATTGCGCATATCCTGAATAATCTCGGAAAGATCCTCGGCTTCCATGATTTCACGACGTTGCGAGAAAATGACCTTGCGCTGGTCGTTCATCACATCGTCAAATTTCAGCAGATGCTTGCGAATGTCGAAGTTGCGCGCTTCCACCTTGGCCTGCGCTTTCTCAAGTGATTTGTTGACCCAGGGGTGGACGATGGCCTCGCCTTCCTTCATGCCCAGTTTCGACAGAACCGCATCCAGCCGCTCTGACCCGAAAATGCGCATCAGATCATCCTGTAGCGACAGGAAGAATGCGGATCGCCCCGGATCACCCTGCCGCCCGGACCGGCCCCGCAGCTGGTTGTCGATGCGGCGGCTTTCGTGCCGCTCGGTTGCCAGCACAAACAGGCCGCCCGCCTCCAGCACCTTCTGCTTTTCTTCGGCGTGTTCTGCCTCGATCTTTGCACGAAGCGCCTCGGGATCAGCCTCCGGATCCGCGTCCAGCGCCTCCATCACCTTCATTTCAACATTGCCGCCCAGCTGAATATCGGTGCCACGGCCAGCCATGTTGGTGGCAATGGTGACGGCGCCGAACTTGCCGGCATCCGCAACGATCTGCGCCTCTTTCTCGTGCTGGCGGGCGTTCAGAACATTGTGCTTCACACCTGCTTTCGTCAGTAGTTGCGACAGTTCCTCGGATTTCTCGATCGACGTGGTCCCCACCAGAATGGGCTGGCCTTTTTCATGAGCCTCCTGAATGGTTTCGACAATGGCCGCGTCTTTTTCCTTGGCCGTGCGATAAACCCGGTCATGTTCATCTTCTCTGATGACAGGCATGTTGGTCGGCACTTCGACCACGCCCAGCTTGTAAATTTCTTCAAATTCCTCGGCTTCGGTCAGCGCGGTGCCGGTCATCCCGGCCAGCTTGTCATAGAGACGGAAATAGTTCTGGAACGTAACCGAGGCCAGGGTGACGTTTTCCGGCTGAATATCCACGCCTTCCTTGGCTTCAATGGCCTGATGCAGCCCGTCCGACAGGCGCCGCCCGGCCATCATCCGGCCGGTGAATTCGTCAATCAGCATCACTTCGCCGTTGCGAACAATATAATCCTTGTCCCTGAGAAACAGCTTATGGGCCTTCAGGGCCTGATTGATGTGATGCACGATCGTTGTCGATTCCGGATCATACAGCGATTGTTCCTCGGGCAGAATGCCGGCGACATGCAGCCGTTGTTCCAGAAACTCATTGCCTTCCTCGGTAAAGGTTGCATTGCGGGTTTTTTCATCCAGGGAATAATGCTCTTCCGTCAGTTCGGGAATGATACCATCAACAATCTGGTACAGTTCCGAGCGATCCTGTGAAGGCCCTGAAATGATCAGCGGTGTGCGTGCCTCATCGATCAGGATCGAGTCCACCTCGTCCACAATTGCAAAATTGTGGCCGCGCTGCGCCATTTCGCTCAGCTCCGACTTCATATTGTCGCGCAGATAGTCAAACCCCAGTTCGTTATTGGTCGCATAGGTGACATCGGCAGCATAGGCGGCGCGTTTTTCGTCCTCGGGTTGCTGCGGATAGATAACGCCGGTCGTCATGCCCAGCGCGCCATATACCTTGCTCATCCAGTCGGCATCGCGCTTGGCAAGATAGTCGTTGACCGTGACGATATGCACGCCTTTGCCCGTCAGGGCATTCAGATAGGCCGGGAATGTTGCGACAAGCGTTTTGCCCTCGCCGGTTTTCATTTCGGCGATATTGCCCTGATGCAGGAAAATTCCGCCCATCAACTGCACATCAAAGGCCCGCAGGCCCAGCGCCCGGTGCGCGGCTTCGCGGCAGTTGGCAAATGCCTCGGGCAGCAGGTCTTCCAGGCTTTCGCCTTCCTTGGCACGTTTGGCCAGTTCTTGCGTCTTTTGCTTTATCTCGTCATCGGACAGCTTTTGGAACTCGGGCTCCAGTGCGTTGATCTTTTCCACGATTGGCCGGGTCGCCTTGATCTTGCGATCATTTGGCGTTCCGAAAACCTTTTTGGCGAGTGTTCCGATTCCAAGCATTTTTTCTCCGGCCCGTGTTCAAAATTCACGGTGATCTACTTACATATGTTGGGCGAGGATGCCTTGCCCCCAACCGCATACAGCCCTAAGACGGTGTGGAAGGGGTTTTGTGGCCGAACCACGTCCCTTTGGCGATGTAAGGGGCCACACTGTTAGTGTCAACGCCGCGCGCCCATGCGGCCAGATCAAAGGACAATATAGATGTTGAAACGCCATAATATCTGGCAGAATTCCGTTCTGGGGGCCATTTTGGCTGTTGGAATGGCCGTACCGGTCTTTGCCGAGGAAGTGACTGCCGACAAAGTCGTTGCCACCGTCAACGGCACGGATATCACTTTGGGAGAGATGATCGCAGCGGCAGAAACGCTTCCCGATCAGTACAAAAGCCTGCCGGATGATGTGCTGTACGACGGCATTCTCCAGCAGTTGATCCAACAAACCGCACTCTCGCAATCGCTGGAAGGCACCCCTCCGAAGCGAATCGATTTTGCAGTTACCAATGAGCGTCGCACCCTGCGGGCCGGAACGGTTATTGACCGGATCGTTGAAAAGGCCGTCACCGACGAGGCCATTCAGGCCGCCTACGAAGAAAAATTTGCCAATGCAGCGCCCAGCAAGGAATACAATGCCTCGCATATTCTGGTAAAAACCCGCGAAGAGGCCGACGCCATCCGCAAGGAACTGGAAGACGGCGCCGATTTCGCAGAGCTTGCCAAGGAAAAATCGACCGGCCCCTCTGGCCCCAATGGCGGGAGCCTTGGCTGGTTTGGCCCCGGCATGATGGTCAAGCCGTTCGAGGATGCGGTTGTCGGCATGGAGCCGGGCCAGATATCCGAGCCGGTTGAAACCCAGTTCGGCTGGCATGTGATCAAGCTGAATGAAACGCGCCTGAAAGACGCGCCGAAACTGGACGATGTGCGCGAAGAACTGAAGGCCCAGCTAGAGCGCGACGCAGTCGAGAATGCCGTCGCGGACCTGACAGAAAGCGCGACGGTCACCCAGGCGGAAAAAGGCTCTATTCCGGCCTCTGCCGTGCGTGACACCAGCCTGATCGACTAGAAAGGGCCGCAACATGTCGACACAAGACGGGGAAACGCCGGTTTCCCCACTTGCGCCCAGGGGCGGGTTTGCGGACCTGCCGGTTATCGCCGGGGCAGAGTTTGCCGCCATTGAGGCTGGCGTTCGTTACAGCGGGCGCGATGATGTCATGCTGGCACGGCTTTGCCCCGGCACCACGATTGCCGGGGTGTTCACCCGCTCGGCCACCCGCGCCGCCCCGGTTCTGGACTGCCAGGCCAAACTGCCCTCTTTGCCGGACGCCGGTGCGGCAATTCTGGTCAATTCCGGCAATGCAAACGCCTTTACCGGCCGGCGCGGGGAAACCGCCGTCGCACAGATTACCCGGCAGGTGGCGCAATGTCTGGGCATTCCGCAATCGCGTATTTTCACTGCCTCGACCGGCGTTATTGGCGAACCGCTGCCGTTCAGGCGGATCACGGAAAAACTGGACGCTTTGGCAAAAGGCCTGGCGCCGGATCGTCTGCCAGATGCCGCGCGCGCAATCATGACAACGGACACTTTCGCCAAAGGCGCGAGCGCCACGATCTCTGTCGGCAACAACAGCCTTCGGATTGCGGGCATCGCCAAAGGCTCTGGCATGATTGCCCCGGACATGGCCACCATGCTGGTTTACATCTTTACCGACGCCAGGGTCGCGCAACCGGTCTTGCAGGACATGCTCTTGGAGCTTTCAGACATGACCTTCAACTGCATCACGGTTGACAGCGATACATCCACCTCGGACACGCTGCTTCTGGCCGCCACGGGGCAGGCTGCAGCGCCGGAAATTACCGACAGGCACAGCCCTGGCTATCAGCCGTTCAAAGACGCCCTTCACGCCGTCATGCTGGATTTGGCGCATCAGGTCGTGCGTGACGGCGAAGGTGCGACGAAATTTGCGGAAATCCGTGTGACCGGTGCCGATTCAGACGCTGATGCCCGCAAGGTGGCCATGGCCACCGCCAACTCACCCCTTGTCAAAACCGCGCTCGCTGGCGAAGATCCAAACTGGGGCCGGATTGTCATGGCCGTCGGAAAATCCGGCGCAAAAGCCGACCGTGACAGGCTCAGTATCCGGTTTGGTGATATTCCGGTGGCCGAAAACGGCTGGGTTTCCCCCGGTTATGATGAATCTGCCGCCGCAGCCTACATGAAGAACGACGAATTGCTGATTGGTATTGATCTGGGATTGGGGGCAGGATCCAGCACCGTCTGGACCTGCGATCTGACCAAGCGCTATATCGAAATCAACGCGGATTACAGATCGTGAAAACGATTCTTGTTTCCGCTGTCGCGCTGGTCGATGTTGACGGTCGCGTTCTTTTGGCCCAGCGCCCGGCCGGCAAGCCCATGGCGGGCCTTTGGGAATTTCCCGGTGGCAAGGTTGAGCCCGGCGAAACCCCGGAACTGGCGCTGATTCGCGAGCTTGAGGAAGAACTCGGCATCAGCACCTGGTCCAGTTGTCTGGCGCCGCTCACTTTTGCCAGCCACGCTTACGATAATTTCCATCTTTTAATGCCCCTGTTCATCTGCCGAAAATGGAAAGGCCAACCGCACCCGCGTGAAGGGCAGGCCCTGAAATGGGTCAAGGCCGGGGATCTGAGAAACTATCCCATGCCGCCGGCAGACCTACCATTAATACCTATTTTGCGAGATTGGCTATAAGTCGCATTCGTTAAGGTTGTATTAAACACATTTTTAGATAATAATTACCTGGAATCATATCCATTGTGCACAAATTTCTCGTGCATTTCTGGGATTTTTCGGAAATGCTACAACAAGGCTTTTAACCTGGGGAGGCTAAGCCAATGCTACGCACTATAATCATTGGGAGCTGCGTTTGGGTGCAGGGGACGTTCGTGCGCAACCTTGCAGATGGCAGAATAGAGGTGCGTGTCGGTTCGCGCCTCTATGAAGGCCTGCCCATCGGTGAAATGGCAGCATGATTTTTACGTAAATTCGAATAACAAAAGGGAAGGTTAAAACCTTCCCTTTTTCGTTTCTGAGGCATCATTTCTGAACGGCCTGATCGCATCTAGTCCAAAGAGCGTTCGACCTCTTCGCGTTCGAATATCTCGATCACATCTTTCGGGCGAATATCATCGTAATTTTCGAATGCCATGCCACATTCCTGGCCCGACTGCACCTCGGCCACCTCGTCCTTGAAGCGCTTCAGGGTTTTCAGCGTGCCTTCGTGGATCACCACATTGTCACGCAACAGCCGGACACCGGCCGAACGACGTGCCACACCTTCGGTCACAAGACAGCCCGCAACCTTGCCAACACCGGTAACCTTGAACACCTCTTTGATTTCGGCATAACCGATGAACTTTTCGCGAATCTCGGCACTGAGAAGACCCGAGGCAGCCGCCTTTACATCATCCACCAGATCATAAATCACCGAATAATAGCGGATTTCCACGCCTTTCTGGTTGGCCGTGGCGCGGGCGCTGGCGTTGGCGCGAACGTTAAAGCCAAACACCGGGGCGCCTGATGCCTCGGCCAGGCCGATATCTGATTCGGTAATTGCCCCGACACCGGAATGCAGCACGCGCACGCGTACTTCTTCATTGCCGATTTTCTCCATGGCCTGGGTTATCGCCTCGGCGGATCCTTGCACATCGGCTTTGACGACGATCGGCAGTTCGGAAACATTCTCGTTTTCCTTGGCCTGCGCCATCAACTGTTCCAGCGTTGTCGCGGCGCCCTGGGCCGCGCGTTTTTCCTTGGCCAGGTTTGCACGGTACTCCGCAATCTCGCGCGCCTGCGCTTCGGTCTCGACAACATTCAGAACATCTCCGGCTTCGGGTGTACCATGCAGCCCCAGAACCTCGACCGGAACCGAAGGTCCGGCTTCCTTGATGCGATCGCCACGATCATTGATCAGGGCGCGGACCTTGCCCCACTTTTCACCGACAACAAAAATATCACCTTGGCGCAGGGTGCCGTTCTGCACCAGAACCGTCGCAACAGGCCCTCGGCCAACGTCCAGTTGTGCCTCGATAACCGCACCTTCGGCGGCACGTTTCGGGTTTGCCTTCAGATCCAGAAGCTCGGCCTGCAGTGCGATATTTTCCAGCAGCGTATCCAGGCCTTGCCCGGTTATTGCGGAAACTTCCACGTCCAGCACGTCACCCGACATTTTCTCGACGATGACTTCGTGTTGCAGCAGTTCGGTGCGCACCTTGTCCGGGTCTGCGGTCGGCTTGTCGCATTTGTTGATCGCCACGATCATCGGCACCTCGGCAGCCTTGGCGTGATTGATCGCCTCAATCGTTTGCGGCATGACGGAATCATCCGCCGCCACCACCAGAACCACAATATCGGTCACCTGTGCGCCGCGCGCCCGCATCGAGGTAAACGCGGCGTGGCCAGGCGTATCGAGAAACGTCAGGACAGATCCGTCGTCTGTCGTCACCTGATAGGCGCCGATATGCTGGGTGATGCCGCCGGCCTCACCGGAAACAACCTTGGCATTGCGAATCGCATCCAGAATCGAGGTTTTTCCGTGGTCCACGTGGCCCATCACCGTGATGACCGGCGGGCGTGGCTCCAGATCCTCGGGTTTGTCCTCGACGGCAGCAATAACATCTTCCACATCCGCATCGGAAACACGCACCACCTTGTGGCCGAATTCCTCGATGATCAATTCCGCCGTGTCCGCGTCAATGTATTGGTTCTGCGTCACCATCATGCCCATCTGCATCAGTGACTTGACCACATCGGCCACGCGTTCCGCCATACGGTTTGCCAGTTCCTGCACCACAATCGTTTCGGGCAGTTGAACTTCGCGAACGACCTTTTCGTGTTCGACAGTCCCGCCCATGGCTTTTTGCCGGGCCCGCTCCTGTTTGCGTTTCATCGCGGCCATTGACCGTTGCCGGCCGCCGTCCCCCGAAAGCGCCTGATTGAGCGTCAGCTTGCCCGAGCGACGCCCGTCATTGCGGCCTTTGCCTTTTGACGTGCGCTCGCGGTTGTCGCGCTCCTGCTTGCGTGGGGCCGAAGACGGGCGACCGCCGCCGCGCGGGGCGGTGGTCGTTTCGCCAGATGGCGGCATAACCGGCTGCGCCGCCGGTTTCGCCGCGGCTTTGGCGGCCTCTTCTTTCGCGGCCTCCGCGGCTTTGCGTTCCTGCTCGGCGGCTTCGGCCTTGGCGCGCTTGCGTTCTTCGCGCTCCTGTTCCTCGCGTTCTTTGGCCTCCATCTCGGCCCGGCGGCGCGCGCGTTCTTCCGCGCGTTGCTCCTCCTCGGCCTTACGCTTTGCCGCATCTTCGACTTCGCGTGCCTTGGCCGCTTTCAACGCCTTCATACGGCGTTCCATTTCTGCATCGCTGATCCCGGCGGGGCGTTTGGTCGGGTTGCTGACCGAGGGCCCGGATGTCGCCATCGGTTTCGCAGCACCCGGCTTTTGCACGATGATGCGCTTACGCTTGGTTTCCACCACAACGTTCTTGGTGCGCCCATGGCTAAAGCTTTGCTTTACATTGCCCGAACGCGGACCGCCACGCAGGCCCAGGGTTTTTTTGCCGTCATTATCACTCATGTGGTCTTCGTATCCTTTCCGGTGGAGGTCCCACCGACATTGCCGCGCAAGCCTGATAGCTTTGCAGCTTCCTCTACAACACGTGTTGTGAGTCCACCAGACGCAAGCGCGCCATGTATCACATTTTCCCGCCCGAAAGCCAAACCCAATTCTGACCCGGTCAGAATTCCGATAAAACTGCCTTTGCCGTCAGGCGATCGCAGCTTTGATTTGCCGCGGCCGGATCCGTCTGAGGCCTGCAGTAAAACCCGGGCTTCGCCGCTGTTCAGCCAGCTTTTGACCTTTTCAAACCCGGCCACGGCCCGCCCGGCCTTTCGCGCCAGTGAAATCAGGTCAACCACCCGCCGGGCCAGTTGCCTTTCCAGATCGTCGATCAGCCCTTCCGGCACCGCAACCTGCTGTTTTGCCGCCCGGGAAAACAGGTTTTTCGCAACGGCCTTTTCCAGCGCCGCCCTTTCCGCTGTAACCCAGATTCCCCGGCCCGGCAATTTGCCCAGTACATCCGGCACGATTTCGCCCTCCGGCCCCACAACAAACCGGATCATGCCGGTGGTGGGCTGCACCTTGCCGCTGGCAACACAGCGCCGCTCGGAAACATTCCGCTCCTTGTTGCGACCACCGCGCCCCATTTTCAGATACTCCGAAGCCTGCGATCAGGCTTCGGACTCCTCTTTGGCTGCTTCTGATTCTGTATCCGCGTCTTTCCCTTCTTCTTCCGATGCGCCTTCAAGATCGGCAGGATCAACCCAGCCCAGCATGACGCGTGCGGTCATGATCAGGTTCTGGGCCTCTTCCAGCGCCATGTCGAATTTTTCCAAAAGGCCTTCGTCTTTTACCCGCTCGCCATCCACGGTTGTCCAGCCGCCGGCCAGTTCCCAATCGGCGCAGGTTGCGAAATCTTCCAGCGTCTTGATACCATCCTCGGCAAGCGCCTCGATCATCTGTGGCGACAATCCCTCGAAATTGACCAGGCTGTCTTCAACACCCAGTTCGCGGGCATGCTCCAGCGCCTTCTTGTTGGCGGCTTCCAGGTTGTCGCGCGCACGGGCCTGCAATTCCTTGGCCGTATCTTCGTCAACACCGTCAATGACCAGCAGTTCATCCAGTTCCACATAGCCGACTTCTTCCAGGCTGGTGAACCCTTCGGAAACCAGAAGCTGGGCAAAGAACTCATCCACATCCAATGTGTCCATGAACAGCTTGGTGCGTTCGGCAAACTCTGCCTGGCGGCGTTCTGATTCCTCGGCTTCGGTCATGATATCAATATCCAGACCGGTCAACTGGCTGGCCAGACGCACATTCTGACCGCGGCGGCCAATGGCAAGGCTCAGCTGTTCGTCAGGGACGACCACCTCGATCTTGCCAGCATCTTCGTCCAGAACCACCTTGGAAACCTCGGCGGGTTGCAGGGCGTTCACCAGGAAGGTCGGCGCGTCTTCGTTCCATGGAATGATGTCGATCTTTTCGCCCTGCAACTCGTTCACAACAGCCTGTACACGGCTGCCGCGCATACCGACGCAGGCGCCGACGGGGTCTATCGAATTGTCATAGGAAATCACGGCAATCTTGGCGCGCGATCCCGGATCACGGGCAACCGCCTTGATTTCAATGATACCGTCATAGATTTCCGGCACTTCCATCTTGAACAGTTCGGCCATGAATTCCGGCGCGGTGCGGCTGAGGAAAATCTGCGGCCCGCGAACCTCGCGCCGGACGTCCTTGATATAGCAGCGGATACGATCATTGGGGCGATAGCTCTCGCGGCCGATCTTTTCGTTCCGGCGCAAAATGGCCTCGCCACGCCCCACATCGACGATGACATTGCCGTATTCTTCGCGCTTGACCACGCCGTTGATAATGGTGCCGGCACGGTCCTTGAATTCTTCGTACTGGCGGTCACGCTCGGCCTCGCGAATTTTCTGCAAAATGACCTGTTTGGCAGACTGCGCCGCGATCCGGCCCATTTCAACCGGCGGCACCTCTTCCACAAAAACATCCCCAACCTTGGGATCCTCCAGGTACTGCTTGGCCTGCTCAACGGTCATTTCCGCCTGATAATTCTCCAGCGCGTCATCTTCGACAACGGTGCGTACACGGGTAAACGTGGCGCGGCCGGTTTTGCGGTCGATCGACACGTGAATATCCATTTCCGCGCCGTAGCGTGATTTTGCGGCACGGGCGAGGCTCTCCTCCATCGCTTCAACCACCAGCTCGGGGTCGATCATTTTCTCGCGGGCAACAGCCTCGGCTGTTTGCAAAAGCTCTAGCTGGTTCGCACTGGTAATAGCCATATCAGTCCTCTTTAGATCCCGGTTGCGGGTTTTTCCGTTTCAATTGCATCAAACTTGTCTTCGTCCAGAACGCCGGCCAGTTTACGTTGGCGCAGCATCTCGCGGATCAATTCATCTGTCAGAACCAGTTTGGCATCCGACAGCCAGTCGAATTTCAATCCGACAGTGCCTTCGTCGATATTGATCAGAACCTCGTCACCTTCTACGCCGGCCAGCACACCCTTGAACCGGCGGCGGCCGTCGATCAGCTCTTCGGTTTCAATCTTGGCCTCATAGCCCTGCCAGACATCAAAATCTTTCAGGCGTGTCAGCGGCCGGTCAATACCGGGGCTGGAAACCTCCAGCGCATAGGCATCATCGATCGGGTCCTCGACATCCAGAATCGCCGAAACCTCGTTTGAAATGCGGGCGCAATCATCCACCTCTATGCCGCCATCCGGGCGGTCAGCCATGATCTGCACCGTTTTCTTTTTGCCGCCCATCAGGCGCACACGCACCAACTCAAACCCCAGCCCCTCGATGACGGGTTGGATGATGTCAGCCAATCGGCGGTCGATGGCGGCTTTTGCGATCAGATCATTCATTTGTCATTCTTACCCATACGAAATCCATACAAAACCCATACGTTTTCCATATGCACAAAAAAACGGGCGCGCGGCCCGTCGATATTTCCCGGTGGAGCGTTGGGGGTGGAGACCAGCGCGCCGCTGTTGAAAGTCATATAGGCGTTTGCCGCCGAGTCTGCAAGGCCCCGTCTATCACGTTTCCAATCCGGTTCAGGCAGGCGTGGTTTTCCGCGCAGGCAGCAAGGGGCCGGACCCTACAGATCCAGTTTCGATCTCAATGAACGCAGCGCCCGGGTGATTCGCAATAGCTCGGCACTGATGGCGGGCTCTGACAGCGCGTGGCCGGACAGGGGCAGAATCGACAGGTCGGCACGCGACCAGCCCTCGGCAAGCTGCCACGCCCCGGAGGGTGGACAGATCATGTCAAAGCGTCCCTGAACAATGCTGGCCGGAATATGCGCAATACGGGTTTTTTCCTTTAGAATCCAACGGTCACACTCCAGAAACCCACCATTGAAAAAATAGTGGTTTTCCAGTCGGGCAAAGGCGCGGGCATAGTTGGGCGGGCTGCTGCTGATCGCACCTGTACTGTTGATAGAGGCCAGCGCATTCTCCCAGGCCGCCCAGGCCTGCGAAAATCGCTGCTCCGAGACACGATCCCCGGAAAACAGCCGGCGATGATACGCGGCGATCAGATCGTCCTGCTCATCCTTTGGTATCATCTCGGTGAACTTTTCCCAGAGATCCGGCCAGAAGGCCCCCGCGCCGCCGCCATAAAACCATTGCAATTCTGCCTGCGTCATCAGGAAAACCCCGCGCAACACCAGATAGGCTGTGCGATCCGGATGGGTAATGCCATAAATCAGCGCCAGAGTTGCCCCCCAACTGCCCCCGAAAATCACCCAGCGATCAATGTTCAAAACCGTCCGGATCCGCTCCATGTCGGCCACCAGATGCCAGGATGTGTTGTTGTCAACGCTGGCAAAGGGTTGCGACCGCCCGCAACCGCGCTGGTCAAACAGAACAATCCGATATGTTTCCGGATCAAAAAAGCGGCGCATCATCGGGCTGCACCCGCCACCGGGGCCACCATGCAGCACGACAACCGGCAGGCCCTTGGGGTTTCCGCACTGCTCTACATAGACGCTGTGGCCGTCTCCGACATCCAGCATCCGTTGGTCAAACGGCTCTATTTGCGGATAAAGATGCGCGGCTGCGCTTTTTTGACCTGCGGTTCTGTCCATCAATACCCTATATAGCTGAGGAATGCTCCGGGGCGAGAGTCGCCCCAACAAAAACACATGGAGGCCGAAATGCAAACCACCGAGACGACGATTGATGCTGCCGAGGTGGCGAAATTTGAGGCCATGGCTGCAGAATGGTGGGATCCGAACGGGAAATTCAAGCCTCTGCATATGCTCAACCCCTGCCGGCTGGACTATATCACCAGCCAGATCGCGGCAGAGTTCGGACGTGATCTGGCGGCCAACTCTCCTTTCGATGGTTTGCGAATTCTTGATATCGGATGCGGTGGCGGGCTGCTTTCAGAACCCATGGCGCGTCTTGGCGCCACGGTTGTCGGCGCCGACGCTGCCGAGGGCAATATCCCGGTGGCAGAAATCCATGCGCGGTCGCAGGGGCTGGAAATAGACTATCGCCACTGCACCGCAGAATCACTGGCCGCTGCCGGGGAACAGTTCGACGTTGTGCTGAACATGGAGGTGATCGAACATGTTGCTGACCCCGCCACCTATCTCTCTGCCTGCCAGCAATTGCTGAAACCCGGTGGGCTGATGCTGTGTTCAACGCTCAATCGCAACGCCAAAAGCTTTATGGTCGCAATCGTTGGCGCAGAGCACATCATGCGCTGGCTACCCAAAGGCACGCATGACTGGCATAAATTCATCACTCCGGACGAGCTGTATGACCTGATTGGAAACGCGGGTCTCTCTCCGGTGGACCGAAAGGGGTTTGTCTTTAATCCCATCGCATGGTCCTGGTCTCTCTCGGACCGGGATTTATCGGTCAACTATGTGACAGCCAGCGTAAAACGCGCCTAGTCGCCTTCATCCAACCGGGCGCGAAGCTCTCGTAAAACCGGCAGGACGGCACGTACTTTCTCACTGCCCAGCGTTTCAACGGCTGCGGAAATCACCGGCGTTATCGCCTTTAGCGCCACATCGCGGGCCACCCGCCCGGACGGGCTGATTGTTATCAGCTTGCGCCGCGCATCTTCCCAATCCGGGCGGATATGGATGTGGCCGGCCCATTCCAGTTTGGCCAGTGTGTTGGTCATTGCCCCACGTGTTACATGAAATGTTGCGGCCAACTGGGCCGGACTGCGTTCGCCGTTCACATGTGCCAAATGGTTAAGCACGGAAAAATGCGAAAGCTCCATACCTTTTGGCAATGCTTTGCTCAGCCGGTTTCGGGCCAGTTGGTCTGCCATGAAGATTTCGCCAAACAGCGCCACGGCAAGCGATTCGTTTTGTTCCGACATTCAGGGCCCCTCAAAAATACGGTCGTGCGACAGAGACGGAATCTTCCTGCGGCAGGCGGCCACCTGCGCCAGATCAAGATCAACCACTGTTATGCCAGGCGTGTTGCCAGCGTCCGCCAGAATTTCACCCCAGGGCGAAACGGCCAGCGAATGGCCATATGTCTTGCGGGCCCGGCCGATACTCGCCGCATGTTCGCCACATTGGGCCGGCGCCAACATGAAACATCCGGTTTCAATGGCGCGGGCACGCAAAAGAACATGCCAGTGTGCAGCACCGGTAATCGGGGAAAACGCTGCCGGCCCGGTCAGGATTTCAGCCCCCGCCTTGGCCAAGGTGCGATGCAGATCGGCAAACCGCAGATCATAACAGATTGTCATGCCGATACTGCCAAGGGATGTCTCGGCCACCACAGCCCTGTCACCCGGTCTGTAACCCTCTGATTCACGATAGGTTTCACTGGGTGAAATCTCGACATCGAACATATGGATTTTGTCATATCGTACAATTATCGTGCCCTGGGGCGATATCAGGAACGACCGGTTGGCAAATCGTCCGTCCTTGTCACGGGTTTTCAGCGCCAGGGATCCGATCAGCACCCAGACCCCCAATGTGCGGGCCTCTTGCCGGATGGCTGACAGCGTCTGATCCTTGTCCTCGCGCTCTAGAACATCCTGCTGATGTCTGCGGCTGTCAGACACGCAGTTTGTCACCTCTGGCGTCAGGATAAAGCTGGCCCCTTCGGAGGCCGCCTGCCGAAGATACCGCACCGTGACCGGCAGATTTCTGTCAGGCCGATCCGAGGAATTCAGTTGGATCAGAGCCGCACGCAGCATGTTTACGCTGCCAGCAGCGGATCAAGCTTGCCTTGCCGGTCCAGTGTGCTCAATTCGTCATAGCCGCCAATATGGGTGTCACCGACAAAGATTTGCGGAACGGTATAACCGCCATTGGCACGCGCCAGCATGATCTGACGCTGTTCCGGATCGCGTGACACGTCGATTTCGGTAAATGTCACACCTTTTTCGGTCAACAGCCGTTTGGCCGCCAGACAATATCCGCAAAATGGCGTGGTATAGATTTCAATGGTTTTCATCGGGTCCAATCCTGAATGCTGGCTTGTCTTATCAGGATTTATGTATCTTTCGCAACGCGCGCCAGTACCAGGACCGAAACATCACTTGCCCCGGCAGCCAGGCAGGCCTCGGAGGCCGCCGCCAACGTGGCACCCGAGGTCATGACATCATCAACCAACAGAACCGGGCGGCCTATGACACGATGCCGCCTGCGCGGCTGAATGCGAATGCTGTCCGCCAGCATGGCAAAGCGTGCATCCCTGCCCAACCCCTCCAGACTCCGTGTGCGCCTGGTGCGCTGTAACAGGTCCGGGCAAACGGCCCTCTGGGTGATCTTTGCCAACTCTGCCGCCAGCAGGGCAGATTGATTGTAACGCCGCTTCAGCAGGCGCATCCAGTGCAGTGGCACCGGGGCAATCAGCGAATGCTCCTGCAAAAGATGCTTTGCCGCCTGTGCCATCCAGCCCGCAGCCGGGCGGGCCAGATCCTGCCTGTCACCATGTTTGAAGGCCAGGACAATCTGGCGCCCTTTTTCACTGTACAGCATGGCCGCGCGGCCCTTGTTCCACGGGCGTGCGGTTGTCATGCACTCGTCGCATAAAACAGTTTCGCCTGTTTCTTCGCCCATCAGAGGTACACCGCATTTGTCACAAACCAGCCCTGCAATAAATGGCGTGTCCCGCCAGCAGGGTCCGCACAGGCCAAAATCGTCATCAACCAGCCCGCCACAAGACAGGCATTGCGGGGGATAAAGCATACGAAGAGCACTTTGCATTTCCGATCCGGTCTCCTAGTTTGGCTGCATCAACAGGACCAGCACATGACACAGCCTCCAAATCTGACCGACTGCACTGCCCTGGCCCGTTTTCGGGCCCGTGCCAAACGGTTGCCCAATCCTGCCCTTTTCCTGCAGCAGCAGACGGTTGATGAGATTCAGCAAAGACTGAACGAGGTTAACAGGAGGTTTACAAAGCCCGCGGTCGTGACATCTTTTCCGCAACTGTGGCAACCGGTCCTGCCAGACGCAAAATTTGTAACTGATGCAGATTGCCTTGATCTTGAAACAGAGGCGCATGATCTGATTATTCACGCCCTTTCCCTGCATTGGGCGAATGACCCTGTTGGCCAGTTGGTTCAATGCCGGCGGGCCTTGAAACCTGACGGTTTGTTCATATGCGCCACTTTCGGCGGCCAGACACTATCCGAACTGAGGAGTGCTCTGGCAGAGGCTGAAACGACCCTGACGGGCGGTCTCTCGCCGCGCGTGGTGCCAATGGGGGAAATACGTGACCTGGGTGCATTGTTGCAACGCGCCGGGTTTGCCATGCCTGTTGCAGATGTTTTGCCGCAAAAGGTCAGCTATGAATCGCCCTTGCATCTTATGCATGATCTGCGTGCAATGGGTGAAACCAATGCGCTGGCCGCACGCCACAAAACCATCCCGCCACGGGACTTGTTCACAGAGGCCGCTCGCCACTATTATCAGCATTATTCCACCCCCGACGGCCGTATCTTTGCAACATTTGAAACGGTTTTTCTGACCGGTTGGGCGCCTGACGCAAGCCAGCCGCAGCCTCTGCGCCCCGGATCCGCAAAGGTGCGATTGGCCGATGCGCTGAACACCGAGGAAATGCCTCTGCCCGACTCTGCGCCCATTGGGCGCAATTGAAGGCCGGGAAAAACCTGCTATCAGAACATCAACGCAGCACAGGGCCAGTCCAATGACAGCAAAACCTGACAATCACCCGACAATACCCGAGGAAAAGGTCGGGGTTCTGATTGCCAACCTCGGCACGCCAGACGGCTATGACTACTGGTCCATGCGCCGCTATCTGAATGAATTCTTGTCCGACAAGCGGGTAATAGACTACCCGTCCTGGAAATGGCAGCCACTGTTGCAACTGATCATCCTGACCAAACGGCCATTTTCATCGGGTGCTGCCTATAAAAGCATCTGGAACGAGGATGCTGGCGAAAGCCCGCTCATGACCATCACAAAAGCTCAGACCGCCGCGTTAAATCAGGCTCTGACAAAGCGTTATGGTGAAAAAGTGATGATAGATTTCTGTATGCGTTACGGCAATCCGTCAACAGAATCCAAGGTCCGGAACATGATCCGGTCCGGATGTACAAAAATTGTATTTCTGCCCCTGTATCCTCAATACGCCGGCGCAACCACCGCAACAGCAAATGACGCGTTTTTCAAAGCACTGGCAAAGGAAAAATGGCAACCATCCGTCCGGACCATTACATCCTATTTTGACCACCCTCTTTATATAGACGCGTTGGCACAATCGGTTGAATCAGCCTACGCGGCGATGAACAGCAAGCCGGATGTGCTGGTTGTCTCGTACCACGGGATGCCAGAACGCTACCTGACAGAGGGCGATCCGTATCACTGCCAGTGTCAGAAAACATCTCGACTTTTGCGGGAACGGCTGGGCTGGTCCGAAGATCAGATGATAACAACCTTTCAATCCAAATTCGGGCCCGAGGAATGGCTTCAGCCCTATACGGTTGAAGAGGTCGCGCGGCTGGCCCAGGCTGGAAAAACAAAAATCGCGGTTATTGCTCCGGCCTTTGCTGCCGACTGCATAGAAACCCTGGAAGAAATAAATGAGGAAATCGGGGATTCATTCAAGGCTGCTGGCGGGCAGGAATTCACCTATATACCATGCCTTAACGACAATCCGGCCCATATATCCGCCCTGGCAGCCATTCTTGACGAAAATCTGGATGGCTGGCTGACGTGATATGCCACCACGGAAAAGGGCGGTGAAATCTATCACCGCCCCAAACTATTCTGTGCTGATAAAGCTTAGTTGCTTGCGGCAGCTGCCAGCAGAACAACCAGGAACAGCGGAATCAACAGACCACTGCCGGACGAAGAAGAACCGGTATCTTCAACGATAACTTCTTCTTCCATGACCGGCGGTGCCATGCTACCGGCAAATGCGGTTGATGCGGCGAGTGTAATTGCAGCAGCTAGTGCGATCTTTTTCATTGTATTCTCCAGTTTTTGCCTGTCGTAATAATGAGGACAACGGCAGACACCCAAGACTGTACCTCGTAGGGATCTATAAGCAGGAAAATCCCTGAAATGCAAATCCTACCTACGATGGCCCCGCCAGATCAGCAAAATGTCGTCAAATTAGCAACACTTGCGTGCCGACTTTTGCCAGCCCGAACAGCTCTTTGATATTTTCGTTATAGAGCCCGATGCAGCCGTTTGAGGACCGGCGGCCAATTTTGCGTGTGTCCTGCGTGCCGTGAATGCGGTAAAATTTCCATGACAGGTAAAGCGCGTGCGTCCCCAGCGGGTTTTCCGGGCCCGGCGGGATGAAGTCAGGCCACTCGGGGTTACGCTTTTTCATGGCTGGAGTAGGCGCCCAACTGGGGCCTTTCACCTTGCGGACAACCTTTGTCCGCCCTCGGCGTGTCAGATCCTCGGTCAGCGGCACACTTGTCGGGTAAAGCTTGTAGATGCTTTGGTCTTCCGACCAGAAATGCAATGCGCGTGATGTGGTATCGACCAGAATGGCACCATTTTTCAGATTTGAAAAATACGGTTGCCAACGCAACGAACGAAAACTGGAAATGTTGTGCCGCACGGCGTGAGAAAGATCCTTCTCCATCTCTGTCGTGCTTTCTGCAAGGGCGGGCGTTGAAAGCGCGCCCAATGCTGCAGCCGTTCCGCCCAGAAACAACCGACGATCCATTTTTCTGGAAATATGGTCACTCATATCTCTCTCTCCTACTCTCATTCTGAACCTGATTTCCTGTTATATATGGCGCGAAAGCCTCAGTCGCAAATCAAACTGATGAAATTTCCTTTAATTCATGGCAAGTGGGTTTGATCCGCAACGCGGATCACTATAGAGGGGTCTCGATATCAAACTTGGATGGGTCTTAAATGAAACGACTGTTTATACTGGCCTTTACGGCCCTGTTTGCACTTTCCGCCTGTGAAACCGGCACCAGCGGCCCGCGTACAGGCCCGGATGGCAAACCGCTGCCAAAGGTCTACAGAATTTCAAATGCAAACAAGGCCAAGATTCAGTATCGCATGCTTGATTCGGTAAATGCGTTGCGGCAGGCCGCCGGCTTGCGTCCTTTACAGTTGAATGCGCAGTTGAATGCCGCGGCGGCCACACATTCACGCGACATGTCGGTCCAGAACAGACCGTGGCATTTCGGTTCTGACGGCTCCTCTCCTCTGCTGCGCGTGCAGCGCACCGGCTATCCGGGTACGTTTCTTGGTGAAGACATTTCGGAAACCTATGAAACCGAGCTTGAAACACTTGCCGCATGGATGGAGGAAAAAGGCACGCGTGATGTCATTCTGGATCCGAATGCAACCGATATGGGATTTTCCTGGTATCAGGAGCCAAATGGCAAGATTTGGTGGACGCTTGTAACTGGCGGGACCCGGGCCTGATCGGGTACGGACAACCCTATCTCAGGCAAATAATCACGGCTGTATAAGGATAGGTGTTCCGTCTTTAACCATGGCGTAAATGTCCCGTATTTCCTTGTTAGAGACTGAAATACAGCCCCAAGTCCAATCTGGTCCGCTTTTGTCGATCGGTCGCCGCCCGCCGTGAATAAAGATGTCTCCGCCCGGATCTTTGCCCAGCGCCCTTGCAACTTCTATGTCTTTCTCGTTCGGGTATGAAATACCAAGGGAAAGATAGAAACTGCTGTTTGGATTGCGCCGGTCAATGATGTACTCACCTTCCGGCGTTCTGCCGTCGCCTTCTTCCACTTTGTGTCCAACGGGGGCAAACCCGAGATCGATTTTATAAGACTTCAAAACCCTGTTGTCGTTCAAAAGGTATAACCGCCGGTCTGCCTTTTTGATTACGACCCTTGTGACCTCCGGCCCGTTATAGGTTTTGAACTTGGGCGAACAAGCGCCAAGAACCGCCATCAGTGCTATGATCAAGGTAAATTTTACTGCCCGCATCCCAATGCCCATACATTTTTCTTTTGCCTGTTTTACACCAATCTCCTGTTTGCGAAAAGGCCGGAAAAGCCGCGTCACGACAAGGTGAATCTTGCCGTCAGTTCCAGATGGGGCGACCATCTGAACTGATCCACCGGCCGAATCTGATCCAGATGATAGCCCGCATCCACCAGAATACGCGCGTCACGCGCAAAGGTCACCGGGTTGCAGGACACCGCAGCAATGACCGGCACCCGTGACCGGGCAAGTATTTTGGTCTGCGCCTCGGCCCCCGCGCGGGGCGGATCAATCACCACGGCATCAAAACCCGCCAACTCATCCGGCAATAACGGACGGCGAAACAAATCCCGGGCTTCGGTCGAGACATGTTTCAACCCTGGCAACTGTCGCCAGCCACTATCCAGAGCCTTCAGCATTTCCGCGTCCTGCTCCACCGCGTGAACCGATGCTCGCTCTGCCAAAGGCAACGAAAATGTACCACAGCCCGAAAACAGATCAGCAATCTTTTCACAGCCTGAAACAGTCTCTGACACAGCCAAAACGAGGGCCCTTTCTCCTTCCTCTGTTGCTTGCAGAAATACACCGGGCGGTGGCGCGACCAACGTTCTGCCAAACCTCAGAAAAGGTTTGGTCAGCTCTGCGACAAGATCGTCATCCCAAACCAGTCGCGCCAATCCGTGCCGTGCTGCAAGGGCCGCCAGTTCTGCCCGCAGATCCTGTTCCAGTGCCCGGCCACCCGATGCGCTGACATCTGTCCCTTGCAGGGTTCTGGTAATGGCAAATGTCATTTCCTGGCGGCGTGTCGCCCCGGCCCGGGTAAGTTCGCCCAGCGCCGGCAGCGTCGCTACAAGATCCGGATGCAGCAAGTGACAGTCCGAAATCGGAATGATCACACCAGACGCGCGGGCATGAAACCCGATTATTACCCCCTTTTTTGAGCGCCTGGCCGATAACGAGGCCCGCCTGCGTGTTCTGGGCGCAGAAACCTGCATGGGCAGGATATCCGCTGTCAGCCCCTGTGCATCCAAAGCGTTCCGCAGGATTTGCCTTTTCCATTCGCCGATGGTTTCGTCGTTGACGTGCTGCATCTGGCAGCCGCCGCAACTTTTGAAATGGCTGCAGGGCGGACGTACCCTGTTTGGTGAAGGTGTAAGAATGCGCGGTGCGGCCATCCGGCCGCTGACAATCTCTCCCTCCACTTCTTCCCCCGGCAAAGCCAGGGGAACAATCACGGGTCCTTTTGCGATCCCATCCCCAAAGCGGCCCAGATGTTCAATTTTCAATTTCATTCCGCCGCATTCTCCAGCCCCAGGAACCCGTCTATCCAGCTGGAAATGTTCATTCGCGCCCCCGACATTCACCTGCTTGGCTCAATCTATACCCTCACGTCCCGTGAAAGCCAGCAACTGACCGAAAATCAATATACCGGTCCATTATAGAGCTTTGGCAATACTTTGGTCGCGTTCAGCAGATCACGACAGCAGTTCTTCTTTCCCGGCCTGAAAGCCCGACGCAATCCATTTTGCTTCCAATTCCTTCAGCTTTCTGCCCAGCGCCGGGCCGGTAAACTCTGGCATCAGATCGTTTGGCGATACTGGAAAAATTGCCGAATCTCCTTTTCGGGCCGCCATGAGCGCAGCCTCCTCAACCTGATGGTCTTGCTGTGCCGCACGCAATAGCAGTATATCCTTGGCCACCTCATAGCCAAATCGGTATCCCAGCGCGGCAGGGTTGCTGTTTGTCGACGTTTGCTTTTGCAAAATCGCGATGCGTGCTGCCTGCTTCTTGCTCAGCCGCAAATCTTGGGGCTCTCCTCTTTTTCTCAGGGCTGCAAGCCTGCGCAAGGGATCCGGCTGCACAGATGGTTTTTGCTCCAAATCCTGCAGACGCCGAAGCGGTTGTACGTCACTTTCAGGCAACACAGCAGCCAGAACCCCGGTTTCTTCCATCGCGACAATTGCCGGAACTGGGTTGTCGGCACTCAATAGCTTCAGTACTTCCGAGGTGATACGTTCCCTGGATAACGTCTCTAACCCTGCGATATTCTTGGAACAGGCCTTCATCCCGTCCGGATCTGGGCCAACCTTCGGGTCGCCATACCAGGCGTAAAACCGAAAGAATCGCAAGATACGCAGATAATCTTCTTTGATACGGTCATCTGCGCTGCCAATGAATCGAACACGCCGGTCTTTCAGGTCTTTCAATCCACCCAAAGGGTCAACGATTTTACCATCTGGAGTAGCATAAAGCGCATTCATGGTGAAATCGCGCCGCCGGGCATCCTGTTCCAGACTGTCGCCAAAGGCCACAACAGCGTGTCGCCCATCTGTGCTGACATCCCGGCGGAACGTTGTTACTTCTATTGGCTGCCCGTTGGATACAACCGTTACCGTACCATGGTCTATCCCGGTGGGAATGACCTTTATCCCGGCTGCCTGAAACAGGTCGACCACCTGTTCAGGCAGGGCATTTGTTGCGATGTCAATATCGTTGATCTTCTCTTTCAGAAGGGCATTTCGCACACATCCCCCAACAAAAAGGGCCCTGAAACCACCCTCCTCCAGAATCCGGCAAACGGTCTGGCTGGCCGGGCTTTCCAGCCAACTGTCCTTTATCCTGGTCATTGTGCAACCCTTTCCGCCAAACCGCGGAGAATTCGGGCCGTGGCCCCCCAGATATAATAGGGACCATAAGGCACGGTGAAATAGTAGCGGGGTTTTCCGCGCCAGTGTCTCCATTGTATTGAAAAGCAATCCGGGTTTGTCACGAGCCTATAGGGTACGTCAAAAACTTCGGAGACTTCATCTGTATTAGGTACGGGGCGAAAGCTATTGGCAACATGGCCGACAATGGGGGTAACGTTAAATCCGGTTACGGTACGATGTGCGGGCAATCTTCCCAGTATCTGTACCAAATCGCTGTTCAGCCCTATTTCTTCTTCTGCTTCGCGCAGGGCCGTTGCAACCTCGTCTCTGTCCTGCGCGTCGCACCTGCCACCCGGAAAGGCGATTTGCCCCGGATGATGCTTCAAGGCCGACGACCGCTTGGTCAGAAGCACGCGCAAGCCAGTGCTGGCTTTCAGAACAGGCACCAAAACTGCGGCTTCTTTCAGTTTATCCGGCTGAAACGGTTCTTCGCCCGGATTCAGGTCAAAGTCCGAGGTTTTCGCACCTGGCGTCTTCAGAGCGGAAACCAGATGGTCGATTGGATCAATCCGGCTCACCGATCGGCTCCGTTGCTTCAAAGCCCAGACTTGCCGGATCAAATTCGTAATGCGCGCCACAGAACTGGCAATCTGCTGTAACCAGCCCTTCGGGCGTTGTCATGTGGCCGATATCGCGCGCGGAATAGATGGACAGGCTCTGCCGCACACGATCGGCAGAACAGGTGCAACCGAACCGGACGGGTTGCGGGTCATACACCCGCGGCTTTTCTTCGTGAAACAGCCGATACAACAGATCTGTCGGTCTGATCACCGGCCCGACCAGCTCCATTTCCTCTACTGTATCCAGCAATGTGTTGGCACGCACCCAGCTTTCAGCCGACTCTTCATCGACCAGATCCAATGCGGTCAGCAATCTGTTTTCCCCCACCACATCCTGATCGGCATGAAACGGAGAAGCCTTTGGCATCTTCTGAAGCATTATGCCGCCAGCACGCCAGTTTTCCGTTCCCCCGGCAATTTGCGAGCGCCCGAAACTGAGCTGAAACCTGGTCGGTAGCTGCTCTGATTGGGCAAAATACGTCTCTGCGCAGGCCGAAAGACTGTCACCGGCAATCGGTGTAATCCCCTGATAGGGCTTTGTGCCCTGACCCTGATCAATCAGAATTGCAAAATAGCCTTTGCCGATCTGCGCAAAAGGAGTGCCTGAGGAGCTGATCCGGTCAGAATCAAAGCTCGCATAGGCGCGCATGCGCGCCGGCGCGCCCTTTGTCTCCGGCGCATAGTAATCCGTCGCGATTATGCGTGCCGGACCATCGCCACGGATTTGCAGCGACAGTTTCCAGCGCAAATCTATCATCTGGCCAATCATGGCCGTCAGCAACATGGCTTCGGCAACAAGGGCCTCGACACTGGCAGGGTAGTCGTGTTGCGCCAAAACCGCATTCAGCACCCCGTCCAGGCGCGCAACCCTGCCCCGAATATCAGATCGGTCCAGTTGAAAGGGAAGAACTGTATCGTCCCAGGTCCTTGAATGGTCGGTCATTTTGATTCCTAACAGGTTGGCCCTGACATAACGCGCCTGTATAGGGGGGGCAAGCAACAGCCAGGGGCAGCAGAATAGATGATCCGACGTTTTGGCGAACCGGCACAGGCCGAGAGAACATACCGACACCGGCCCGGTGTTTATGCCATTCTGGCTCAAGGCAGCAACCTGCTTGTGACGCATCAGGCGGAACCAGAGCCAGAATTTCAGCTACCCGGCGGCGGGATAGACGCCGGCGAATCCCCGTTGCCGGCCTTGTACCGTGAAGTGATGGAAGAAACCGGCTGGAGTATAGCAAGCCCGAAACGCTTGGGCGCCTTTCGCCGTTTCACCTATATGCCTGAATATGATCTCTGGGCTGAAAAGCTCTGCCATATCTATCTGGCGCGGCCAGTTCGCCCGCTGGGTCCACCCACCGAGGCAGGGCACACGGCCCTGTGGATGCCGGCCGAAATCGCGGCGCAGGAGCTGGCAAACGAAGGAGACCGGTATTTTGTTTCGCGGCTTCTGCGGGGTTAAAGCGTGTGGACGATTACCCCTTGGCACCAGCCCGGCCCCTGAATTCGACCAGTATGGCGGAAACATCATCTGTAAAATCATTCTCGCCGGAAAAGGCCTGCAGATCCCACATCATGGCCTCCAGAAACGCCTCTCCGGAAACGGCTGCGTTTCTTTTCATCAGCGCTGTCAGCCCATCTTCATCCAGCAGATTTCCGTCAGGATCCGCGCATTCGGTTACCCCATCCGACATTAACAGCAGCCGATCGCCGGGATGCAGGGTCAGTTCGAATTCACTGTAGGTTGCATCTGCAATCAGACCGACAGGCATGCCACCTTTGCCGACAAATTCAACCTGACCGTCTGCCTTTTGAACGGCCGGGTGCGGGTGTCCGGCTTGTGTTGCGATAATCCTGCCGGTTTCCAGATCAAGGAATGCCAGCACGAGCGTGAAATAATGCTCCGTATCCAGCTCTGTCAGAACAAATTCGTTCAGATCCTGGATAACCTGACAGGGCGGTCTGGCTGCATATTCGCCATTTTCCAGCTGAATCAGTGCCAGATTCTGATCAGGAGATGACGAGGAGAGCGATCCTGCCAGACGTGCCGTCATCAGTGCTGACGTGATCCCGTGCCCCGAAACATCTATCGCATATAGCCCAAGCTGGTTTTCACCCGCCGGAAAAAATCCAACCAAATCACCGCCAACATGACCGCTCGGTCGCAGCAACAGCGAAATATCCGCCGACCCGAATGTCTTGTGGCGATCGCTGACCAACGATTGCTGAAGCTTTTTAGCCTCGATCAAATCCCGGTCGATCATATTGTAAAGGCTCTGAATCTCTTTCAGCGCTTTTGTTACCAGGCTGTTCTTTGCCTTCAGTTCACGCTCCATTCGGAGTATGCGCTCTCCTGCCCGTATACGTGCGCGCAGTTCTGCTCCATTTACCGGCTTGCTCAGATAATCATCTGCGCCATTTTCCAGGCCATGCGCCACCTCGCCCTTTTCGGTTTTCGAAGTCAAAAGGATAAAATACCCGTACCCCTCCCGCTCCATCTCCCGAAAGGCCTTGCAGAACTCCAGCCCGTTCATGCCCGGCATCATCCAATCGCTGACAACGATATCAATCGCTGTTTGTGCGCAGATTTCCAGCGCCTCAAGCCCGGATCTGGCCTCCAGAACCTTGTACCCCCAGCGCGAGAGCTGAGCCGAAAGGATCCGACGTTGCACCCGGCTGTCGTCAACAACCAGCACAGTTCGAACAACGGCGCCATCTGCATGGGCTGCGTTTTCAAATTCTGCTGATGAAACTGTGGCCCGAAATACCATATCAAGAATTCCTGTGAATTGCCTGGTCGTTCTGACATTCAGCTCTTAACAGCAGGTGAACTGTAAAATTCAGTCAAAACTGTTGGTTGCCGGTAACAACTTGTTAGGGGCGGGCAGGTATGGTTTCACATGTTTGAGGTTTTTTCGGAGGCAATAATGATTAACTGGGATAGGGTGGACGAACTGCGCGAGGAAGTCGGCGCAGAGGATCTCGTCGAAGTCATTGAGTTGTTTCTGGAAGAGGTCGAGGAAGTCATTTCAAGGTTACAGACCGCGCCTGATCCGTCCCGTTATGAGGAAGATTTACATTTTCTGAAGGGCAGCGCGCTGAACCTTGGGTTCAGAAAATTTGGCGCACTTTGCGAAGCGGGGGAAAAAGCAGCGGCGAACGGACAGACAGAATCCATCGTTCTGAATGACATAATCGATGCCTTCTTTGCCTCAAAGGCGATTTTTGCGGAAAAATGCAGCAGCCTGAAGGTGGCCTAAACGACGAACTCGGCAATCGTTTCATCATTTGTGATGTCGCTATAAGTAAATCCGCTCTCGTCCATTTTCGCAAACAGACTGTCAAAATTTCGCGTATCAGTCGTCTCTATCCCGATCAGGACCGAGCCAAAATTTCGTGCTGATTTCTTCATATACTCAAAGCGGGCAATATTATCATCCGGTCCGAGAATCGAAAGAAAGTCCTTTAGCGCCCCCGGACGTTGCGGCAAGCGCAGAATCAAATATTTCTTCAGCCCCAGATGGCGCTGGGCGCGTTCCTTGACCTCGGGCAGGCGCTCAAAATCAAAATTGCCGCCCGAGGTAATACAAACCACGGTTTTACCTTTGATCTGATCAGACAAGGTGGGTAACGCATCAACCGCCAACGCGCCGGCGGGCTCCAGAACGATACCTTCGACATTCAGCATTTCCACCATCGTGGTGCAAATACGATCCTCGGGGGCCAGCAGTACGTGTTCCGCCGGAATATCCCGTAAAGCCTTGAAATTTTCCTGGCCAATGCGGGCCACGGCAGCCCCATCGACAAAGCTGTCAACCTTGTCCAGCGTCACGGGTTTGCCGGCAGCAATTGCGGCGGTCAGGCTGGGGGCTCCGGCGGGTTCAATATAGCGCAACGCCGTTTCCGCTGCCCGCTCGGACAGGTACAACCTGACGCCCGAAGCCAGCCCGCCACCGCCAACCGGCAACACCACCATATCCGGCGCACCACCCAGTTGTTTCAGTATTTCCACCGCGATAGAAGCCTGGCCTTCGATCACATCCGGGTCGTCAAAGGGGGCCAGAAAATGCGCGCCCACCTCTGTGCAGTAAGACTGAGCCGATGCAAGTGTATCATCGAAATAATCCCCGATCAGCCGGATTTCGATATTGTCCCCGCCGAAAATCCGGGTCTTGTTCACCTTTTGCTGTGGTGTGGTGACGGGCATGAAGATCACCCCTTTCACCCCGAAATGACGGCAGACAAAAGCCACCCCCTGCGCGTGGTTCCCGGCGCTTGCGCAAACAAAAACATCCTGATGATCCACCACCTTTCGCATCGCATTCAGTGCACCGCGGATTTTATAGGAGCGCACCGGCGACAGATCCTCGCGCTTCAACCATATATTTGCGTCAAACCGCTTGGAAAGATGGTCGTTTCTCTGCAATGGTGTCGGATCGAACAACGTGCGCATCGCGGCCGTTGCCGTCTGCGCCTTGTCGGAAAACGCGCTCACAATTCGCGCCCTTGGACATAATGCCCGTAGATCGTTGTCAGGATGCTGATGCCCACCATCATGTATATCCAGCCAAGAACATCGGAATAAACTATATTTATCAATGACGCCTTGTTGGGGTTCATCATGCTTGGCAGTTGTAAAAGGATTCCGGCAAGAATGCCGATGATCGCAAGCTGAAAAATTACGCCTGATGCAGGTGCTGTTACCTTCATTGCTTCCGAAAATGTCATTGGCTCACCCACTGCCGCCGCCGGCAGTACCGGACTGAGACGATAGAACAGATAGACAAGGGGGCCGAGTACGACAACCAGAAAGACCAACATAGACACTATACCGGCCGCCGGGCTGGTAGAGCCTCCAAGGAGGATTGCGATGAGGAATGCAGACACAAAGCCAAGCACGAAGCCGACAAGCCCTAAAATCAACCCCAGAAGAAAAGAAACCTGGAAATACCTCAGGATCTGACTTGCGTGAAATGGCGGCAGAACGGCACCTGGGGTTTCTTCCAGAAGGATATACCGGTGCCAGGCAACAGCTATCCACAGGCTTGTAACGACTGTCACGATCATGAGCAGCAGCCATACTCCCCAAAATCCCGGAGGAATCATGCCCGGCCCCTTCTGCATTTGTTGCATCGCGTCACCAAATTGGCTGATAAAAACATACCCGACAGCAATCTGCGCCAGATAGAGAACCAGCGAAACGCGAAATGCGGCCCCAAGATTGCCAAAAACCATTCTGAGAGAATGTGTAAATATTTTCCAACCTTGCATTGGGGACTCCTGTTCTGCAACGTTCCTACTGTTTGGCTGTTTCGCGTGATTTGGTCAACCGCCCGACGCCTTGCCCTTTGCAGGAAAAACCGATAATCGCCACTCGATACATGACGTTGGAGAATAACATGTCTGCGCCTAAAAAAGTTGTGCTGGCCTATTCCGGTGGCCTTGATACTTCGATCATTTTGAAGTGGCTGGAAATCGAATTCGGCTGCGAGGTCGTCACCTTTACCGCCGACCTGGGGCAGGGCGAAGAGTTGGAACCAGCCCGCAAAAAGGCCGAGTTGCTGGGCGTGAAACCCGAAAACATCCATATCGAGGATCTGCGCGAGGAATTCGTGCGCGATTTCGTCTTCCCGATGTTCCGCGCCAATGCCCAATACGAAGGGCTGTATCTGCTGGGCACCTCTATCGCGCGGCCGCTAATTTCCCAACGGCTGGTGGAAATTGCCGCCGAATGCGGCGCCGATGCAGTGTGCCATGGGGCAACCGGCAAGGGCAATGATCAGGTCCGTTTTGAGCTATCCGCCTATGCGCTGAACCCCGAAATCAAGGTGATCGCGCCGTGGCGGGAATGGGATTTGTCCAGCCGCACCCGTCTGCTGGAATTCGCCGAGGCACACCAGATTCCGATCGCCAAAGACAAACGCGGCGAGGCTCCGTTCAGCGTGGACGCCAACCTGTTGCATACATCCTCCGAAGGCAAGGTGCTGGAAGATCCGGCCCAACCGGCCCCCGATTATGTTTACCAGCGCACGGTGAATCCCGAAGACGCGCCGGACACACCGGAATTCATCGAGATCACCTATGAAAAGGGCGACCCCGTTGCACTGGACGGCAAGCCCCTGACACCTGCCGAAATGTTGACCGCGCTAAACGAATTGGGCGGCAAACACGGCATTGGCCGCCTTGATCTGGTCGAAGGCCGGTTCGTCGGTATGAAGTCCCGCGGTATCTATGAAACACCCGGCGGCACCATCATGCTCGAGGCACACCGCGGCATCGAAAGCATCACGCTGGACCGTGGGGCGGCGCATCTGAAAGACGAACTGATGCCGAAATACGCCGAGCTGATCTACAACGGTTTCTGGTTCTCGCCCGAACGCGAAATGTTGCAGGCGTTGATTGACAAATCGCAGGAACACGTCACCGGCACTGTGCGGTTGAAGCTGTACAAAGGCATGGTGCAAACCGTTGGCCGCTGGTCGGATCATTCGCTTTATTCCGAAGAGCATGTGACCTTCGAGGATGACGCGGGTGCCTACGACCAAAAAGACGCGGCCGGTTTCATCAAGATCAATGCGCTGCGGCTGAAACTACTGGCCGCGCGGGACAGGCGGGTAAAGTAATCGCTGCCCCGCACTTGATGCGGGGCCTTCCTGACAAACACCGTGAGGCCCCGCATCAAGTGCGGGGCAGCGTGATCCTGCAAGCCGCCAGTTTCCGGTAAAACGGCAGGGCCTGTTCGGTCAGTTCCGAATAGGCCCCTTTCATCTCCGGCAACGGCCCCTCGACCCCCGCAAACCCCGTGCTGTTGTGCACCGCGCCATACCAATGCGGCGCCCATGCGCCATCGTCCTTGTGACCCCCCGCAGGCCACGACAGCATCGCCGGATCGAACGGCAAATCCAGCGCCGCACACAGGGCGCGCAGCATCCCTTCGGGGTTTTCGCGGATGTCATGGGAATCGATCACGACCGGATCATCGCACATGTCAAACAATTCCGCCTGTTGCCAGAACCCGATATCATCCAGCGTCGGATTGTCGCGTTTGGTCGCATAGCTGGCGATCACACGGGCCGGATGGCGGATCAGAAACACGTTTTTCACCTGTTTCATCCAGCTCCGATCCACCCCGTCAATCATATGCTGGGTCATGTGTTTTTGATAGAAGTGCGGCTTGCCCTCGGGGTGCGGCCCCGTCAGACGCGCCGCCACCTTGCCCGCATCCGTTTCCCCTGCGGCCAGAATTTCGGCCCGCATCGGATGCTCCAGCCCTGTCATCTCCAGATAAGCGGCATAGAACGGCTCGTCCCACACGGCACAATCTGCCCGCGCCCCGAAAGAATACATCATCGCCGTCGAAAGGTTCCGCGGACCGGACCACATTGCAATCTTCATCGCTAAATTCCGTTCCATGTTTGCTGCTTGCAAAGGGTAAGCAGCCGCGCAAGTTTCGCCAAGCGGTAAATTTCGCTCACCTATCCGTGAGACAGCGCGAGAAGGCCTTGCCCGGCAAACCGATCTGCAACATGGTCTGCGCTGGAAAGGGAGGTTTTCATGTCCAACACTTTGCGAATTGCCAAATCGGTTTCCTTGTTCGTTGCGATCCTGTTCGGGCTAGCCCTGCACGGGGGCCGCGCCGAAGCCGCAAAGAAAGAAATTGCGATTGTGGCAGGTGGCTGTTTCTGGTGCGTTGAATCGGATTTTGAAAGCGTTCCCGGTGTTATCGAAGTCATTTCAGGCTTTACCGGCGGCAAGGTGAGAAACCCGACTTACCGGCTGGTTTCGCGGGGAAATACCGGCCATTACGAAGCCGTGAAGATTATCTATGACCCCTCCCGGATTTCTTATGCAAAGATCATGAAGCTGTTCTTCCGCTCGATTGACCCGACCGACGCAGGCGGGCAGTTCTGTGATCGGGGCAGTACCTATCGCACTGCTGTTTTTTATCGGTCCCGTGCGCAGAAAGCCGCTGCCCTTAAAGCCAGGGCAGAAGCCCAGAGAGTGTTGCATCGCAAGATCGTGACAATGATTTTACCAGCGCGAAAGTTTTACGCGGCAGGGCGGCGCCATCAGGACTATTACAAAGGTACGCGCAAGGTTCTGACCCGTTTTGGGGTAAGGCGGCAGTCCGCAGCCTACAAGGCCTATCGCAAGGCTTGTGGCCGCGATGCGCGGGTCCGTCAGCTTTGGGGGGCACAGGCACCTTTTGCCGGAACGCATTAGGATCCGGCGATAAATTCCATGACCTCATCCAGTGACGGGATGACATCTGCGGTTCCCTGACGGGTAATTTTCAGCGCAGCCGCCGCCGAGGCAAGCGTTAATGCCGCTTTTACATCATGGCCCCTGTCCAGCCCGGCCGCAAAATATCCGGCAAAAGTATCGCCAGCACCAGTTGTATCCACCACCGTGACCGGAATTGCCGGAATGAACAGCCGGTTGCCGGTTGCAGGCTCGATCCATTCCGCACCTTCATGACCGCGCGTAACGACGATACCATCAACAGACAGCGATTCCAGTTTTGTCTCTAACGCTGCGCAAAGCTGGTCAGATTCGACGGCATTCATCATCAGAATCGAAGCAAAAGGCAGAACCGCACGAACCGAATCCACAGAGAATGGCGCGGCGGAATAGATAACTCTGGCGCCGGCTTTTCTGGCCAGTTGGGCAGCTTCTTCCTGCTTGTCTGTCTCATTCTGCACCAGCAGCAGGTCATCGCGCCTTGCCTGCGCCAGCGCTCTTGAAATATTGTCACTGGATTGCGCTCGGTTGGCCCCAGCATAAATGACAATGGCATTTTCCCCCGCCGCATCCACATTGATAATGGCGTGCCCCGTTGGTTTGTCGCTCAGAGCAATATGGTCGGTATTCACACCATAGTCGCGCAGTTTCTCCACGGCCCAGCTTCCGTCGCTTCCAACCGCCCCAATGTGCCGTACTTCTGAACCGGCCTTTGCTGCCGCAACCGATTGATTGGTGCCTTTGCCCCCCAGACCGGTAAAAAACCGCGTTGCAGCCAGCGTTTCCCCCGGCCTTGGCAAATGGGGAACATCATAAAAATGATCCGCGTTGATCGAGCCAAGATTGAAAACCGTCATTTACCCACCTTGCTGGCCGCCAGGATGGCCATATGCAGAATATCATTACCCGTCGAAACGGTTGAGCAAATCTGTATAGAATGGTCGACTCCGGCCAGGATAGGCCCGATTACCGTCGCGCCAGCCATCTCTTGCATCAGCTTGACCGAAATGGAGGCCGAATGCCGGGCCGGCACGACCAGCACATTTGCCGGGCCGGAAAGCCGGCTGAACGGATATTGCGCCATCGCGCGTGCGTTGAGGGCCACGTCAACCGTCATTTCCCCTTCGTATTCGAAATCGACCTTGCGCCTTTCCAGCACATCTGGCGCCAAGTGCATTTTTTCAGCCCGTTCGGAAACCGGATAGCCAAAGGTCGAGAAGCTGACAAAAGCAACGCGCGGCTCTAACCCGAGCGACCGGGCCACCGCAGCACCCCGTTCCGCAATATTGGCCAGATCTTCCTCGTCCGGCCATTCGTGCACCAAAGTGTCTGCAATCAGGACAACCCGCCCCTTGAGAAGCAATGCCGTCACCCCGACGGCGCCGTCTTTGGCTGATGCATCAATAGCCTTGTTGATCAACTCGAGCACATAGGCCGACTTTCGCGTGGCCCCGGTGACCAGGCCATCTCCGTGCCCGTGTGCAAGCATCAACGCCGAAAAAACATGCCGGTCACGCGCGGCCAACCGATGCACATCGGCGCGGTCATATCCTTTGCGCTGAAGACGTTTGTAAAGATATGCCTTGTACTCGGCCAAATGCGTGGTGTTGGCGGCGTTGATGATTTCCAGTTCGTCAATTGCATCTTCCAGACCCGCGTCTTTCAGTTTTTGCGCCGCGTCCTGTTCGCGACCCACAACCAGCGCCTTGCCCAGACCGGCCCGCTGATAGGCAACTGCGGCACGCAGCACCCGGGGGTCATCGCCTTCGGCAAAAATCATGCGGGCCTGTGCAGCCTTGGCGCGCGCATGCAGCCCGCGCAAAATGGATGCGGTCGGATCCAGACGCTCCTTCAGGGATTCCTGATAGCCTTCCATATCGATGATCGGGCGGCGCGCCACGCCGGTATCCATACCGGCCTTGGCAACCGCAGGTGGGATAGTGTGTATCAGACGCGGGTCAAATGGTGTGGGAATAATGTAATCGCGGCCAAAGGTCAGCTTGCGACCATAGGCCATCGCGACCTCATCGGGAACATCTTCCCGTGCCAGCTTTGCCAGCGCCTGTGCGCAGGCAATCTTCATCTCATCGTTAATCGCCCGCGCGTGGATATCAAGTGCGCCGCGGAAAAGATAGGGAAAGCCCAGCACATTGTTTACCTGATTGGGATAGTCAGAGCGCCCAGTGGCCACAATCGCATCTTTGCGCACGCTGTGGGCTTCTTCCGGTGTGATCTCCGGATCGGGGTTGGCCATGGCAAAAATAACCGGGTCTTTTGCCATGGAGGCAATCATTTCCGGTGTAACAGCGCCTTTTGCCGATACACCCAGGAAAACATCCGCGCCGCTCATCGCATCATCCAGGGTACGCGCGTCTGTCTTTACAGCATGCGCCGATTTCCACTGGTTCATGCCTTCTTTGCGACCCTGATAGATTACACCCTTGGTATCACAGAGCAGACAGTTTTCATCGCGGGCGCCCATCCGCTTGATCAACTCGAGGCAGGCGATACCTGCGGCCCCCGCCCCGTTCACAACAATGCGGCAGTCTTTAATGCTTTTTCCCGAAATTTCCAATGCGTTGATCAGACCCGCGGCACAAATGACTGCGGTTCCATGCTGATCGTCATGAAACACCGGGATGTCCATCAGCTCTTTCAGTTGCTGCTCAATAATAAAGCATTCCGGCGCCTTGATATCCTCCAGATTGATGCCGCCAAACGCCGGCCCCATAAGCTTGACGGCATTGATAATCTCTTGCGGGTCTTCGGTATCCAGCTCGATATCAATCGAATTGACATCTGCAAAACGTTTGAACAGAACGGCCTTGCCTTCCATTACAGGCTTTGACGCAAGCGCCCCCAGATTTCCCATTCCCAGGATCGCAGAGCCATTTGAAATGACCGCAACCGTGTTGCCTTTGGTCGTGTAATCATAGGCGCATTCCGGATTTTCAGAAATCGCCTCGACCGGAACAGCAACCCCGGGCGAATAGGCCAGCGACAGATCGCGTTGCGTTGTCATGGGTTTGGTTGGCACAACTTCAAATTTGCCGGGCTGCGGATCATGGTGATATTGAAGGGCTTCTTCGGGGGTTATCTTTGATTTATTGGCCATCAGGGCTGTGTTCCTCTTGTCGGATATCTAGGCAATAACGCGCTTTGGCTGATACGACAATATCAGGCGTTTTGCGGCTTTCACCCGGCGTCGCGTCTTTGTAGTATTGTCCTGATCAAACCGGGGGGTTCCGTGACCGTTGCCAAAGCAGCCACAACGCCAATGATGGCCCAGTATCTTGAAATCAAGGCGCAATACGCGGATGCGCTCTTGTTTTACAGGATGGGCGATTTTTATGAGATGTTTTTTGATGATGCCGTCGCCGCGGCGGCTGCGCTGGATATCGCGCTGACCAAACGCGGCAAGCATCTGGGCGAAGACATACCGATGTGCGGCGTTCCTGTGCGTGCGGCCGAGGGGTATTTTCTGACCCTGATCCGTAAAGGGTTTCGCGTTGCCGTGTGCGAGCAGATGGAAGACCCGGCCGAAGCAAAAAAGCGCGGATCGAAATCTGTGGTGAAACGTGAGGTCGTGCGCCTTGTTACCCCCGGCACCCTGACCGAAGACAGCCTGCTGGAATCCCGAAGACACAACTTTCTTGCGTCATTTTCCGAGGTGCGGGACAAGGCCGCATTGGCATGGGTCGATATATCTACCGGCGCGTTTCATGTCATGGCCTGCCCTCCGGCGCGGCTGGGTCCGGAACTGGCCCGCCTGACACCGCAGGAAATTGTGATTTCAGAGTCACTTGAAGGAAATTATGCCGAGTTAGTGACAGAATCAGGCGCGGCCCTTACCCCGCTGGCGGCATCAAGCTTTGACAGTACCGCCGCTGAAAAGCGACTGACGGATTTGTTCAGGGTTAAAACCCTTGCATCATTCGGTCAGTTTTCCCGCGCCGAATTGTCTGCCATGGGTGCGATCATTGATTATCTGAACATTACACAAAAAGGGAAGCTGCCCCTTTTGCGCCCACCGCGCGTAGAGACCACCGACAGCGTTATGCAGATTGATGCTGCAACACGGCGGAATCTGGAGTTAACCAAAAGCCTGACGGGTGACAAGAAAGGGTCTCTCATTGGTGCAATAGACCGGACGGTTACAGCAGCTGGCGGGCGTTTGCTGGAACGTCGCCTCGCCAGCCCGTCAAGAAACAAGACAACGATTGGCAACCGGCTGGATGCAATTTCCTGCATGATCGAAAAGCGCTCGATCGCAGACATGTTGCGCAACTGTCTGCGCAAGGCCCCGGATATGGATCGCGCCCTGTCCCGGCTTGCACTTGATCGGGGCGGGCCGCGCGATCTTGCTGCAGTTCGTAATGGGCTTGCCCAGGCCATCGAGATTTCAGGGTACCTTGCCGACAAGGACATGCCGTCACTATTGGTCGCGGCCGGCAGGAATTTGCAAGGGCACGAAACTGTGCTGAATCGTCTGGATGAAACTCTTGTCGCCGAGCCGCCACTTTTGGCCCGTGACGGGGAATTCATCGCGCCGGGATACAGTGACGATCTCGACACCGCCAGAAAGCTGCGCGACGATGGCCGAAGCATTATTGCCGCCCTGCAATCAAAGTACATCGGTGAAACCGGTATTTCTTCGCTTAAGGTCAAGCACAACAACGTGCTGGGCTACTTCATTGAAACACCCGCGACACATGCGCAAAAAATGCTGTCTGAGCCATTAACAGAGACGTTTATTCACCGTCAGACCACGGCAAATGCCGTTCGTTTCACAACGCTTGAGCTTTCGGATCTCGAAAGCAGAATTCATAACGCCGCCCGTCAGGCCCTGGAGATTGAAAAGCGCCTTTTCGAAGAGTTGCGGGCGCTGGTTGTCCATGCCTCTTCCGGGATTTCGTCTGCCGCGCAGGCCCTTGCGGAAATCGACCTTACAACGGCACTTGCCGACCTTGCTGTCTCTGAAGACTGGTGCCGCCCAGAGGTTGATGACACCAAGGCATTCAAGGTTGTCGCCGGGCGCCACCCGGTGGTTGAACAGGCTTTGCGTCAGGCTGGCGGCACGGCTTTTGTTGCCAATGATTGTGATTTATCCGATGGCACTGACGGCGCCCATATATGGCTGTTAACCGGGCCAAATATGGCGGGCAAGTCAACCTTTCTCCGCCAGAACGCCCTGATCGTCCTGCTTGCGCAGGCCGGATCATATGTACCGGCCAGATCCGCGCATATCGGTATGGTTTCACAGCTTTTCAGCCGGGTTGGTGCCTCCGATGATCTGGCGCGCGGACGGTCGACCTTCATGGTTGAAATGGTTGAAACCGCCGCAATCCTGAATCAGGCTGATTCACATGCCTTTGTCATACTGGATGAAATTGGCCGCGGCACGGCAACCTATGACGGGTTGTCGATTGCCTGGGCCACACTTGAACATTTGCACGATGTCAATAAATGCCGCGCTCTTTTTGCCACCCACTATCATGAACTGACCAGCCTTTCGGGCAAACTGAAAGGCGCCGACAACGCGACTGTCGCCGTCAAGGAATGGGAAGGTGATGTCGTATTCCTGCACGAAGTCCACAAGGGTGCTGCTGATCGTTCTTATGGTGTGCAGGTTGCCCGTCTTGCCGGCCTTCCCGAGGCTGTCGTTGCCCGGGCCCGCATTGTACTGGATGCCCTTGAGAAAGGAGAGCGCGAAGGCGGAGCATCGAAAAAGGCTTTGATTGACGATCTGCCGCTTTTCTCTGTCACCCCCGCTCCTGCTCCGAAAAGTGCTGCAGATTCAGAGCTGGAAAGCCGCATAAAGAAAACCTGCCCTGACGATCTGACGCCAAAGCAGGCCCTGTCACTGATCTATGAACTGAAATCCCTAGTCGAGGATGGTTAGCTTGAGGCCT
>JALSRG010000107.1 GCA_026984915.1 Marinosulfonomonas sp.
CTAAACGATCTGGTGGAAACGCACGGGCTGTTCATCATGGGGTTTGAAAATGCTGCCGCGCTTGAGGCAAGGATGCGCGCCTATACCGAAGGGCCGCGCGATGAGGTCTCGCGCAAGGCTGCGCAGGATATTGTCGTGGCATTGCGGGACCGGCCAGCGGCGCTGGCGCCCGAGGATTACGAGGCGCTGGAGGAAGACGCGCTGACGGCGGAGGCAGAGGGGCCGTATGGCGCGATGGCCGAGGCCAGCCTGATCGGCCGGCTGTGGAACATGCTGGGGGCGGCAGGGCGTGCCGCAAGGGCTGTGGTAAGGGGCGGCGCGACCGTGATACTGTCGCATGATTTCATTCAACTGCTGCTGCAACAGGAAACGCTGATCGGGAAATTCCTGCAGGCCGCGCAGGGGAAATGGGCAATTTGGTTTCCAAGGCTGATGCAGGCCCTTCGCGCAATGATGGGCGGATGAGGCGAGAGCAGAGTTCCCTGGCTCCAAGAGTCCCTTGGCTCCAGAGGTCGCGCCATTGTCCCTTGGCCCTCCCCCGGATTGCTTGCGATCCGGGGCGCGCCCGGCCCTGACCGGCTGCTAAAAATCGACCGCGATGCCTTTCTTTTCCCAGTCGCCATAGCGCACCGGCTCGGGGCCGTCGCGGCCGCCAAGTTCGGTCGGCAGGGCGGGTTTTGCCTTGGCGCGGCGCTCCTCGGCCTCTTGCAAGGCGCGTTTTGCGGCCTCGGGCAGGTCTTTCGGCGGGTTTTTTCCGGCTTTCGCGTTCATCGGCTGGCTCCTTGTTCCTGCGCATTCTGTGATATACGCCTGTGGCCAGATGAAACAAGTGCCCCGGGAAACCAGAAATGCCTGAACCAGTGCCCCCGTTGACAGGACTCGGACCGCGCAAAGCTGCTGTCAGGCTGCTGGACTCGGTTCTGGGTGAAGGGAAGCTGTTGTCAGAACTGACCGGGCCAAAGGGTGTGCTGGGCCGGCTGGATGCGCCGGGGCGGGCCCGTGCGCAACGGCTGGCAACGCAGACACTGCGCGGGCTGGACCGGGCCGATCGGTTGCTGGGGCCGTATCTGCGCAAGCGCCCCGCCCTGACGGTACACAATGTACTGCGCCTGTCGGTGGTCGAGATTTGCGCGGATGGTGCGGCAAAACACGGGGTGGTCAACGCGGCGGTTGAAATTCTGCGGCAGGGGCGCAACACCGCGCATGCGGCCGGGCTGGTGAATGCGGTGCTGCGCAAGGTGACCCCGGAGGATTGGGCAAAGCTGCCGCCCTCGCGCCTGCCCAAATGGCTGCGCAAACCGCTGGTGGCGGATTACGGCAAGGCGCGTGTGGCCGCGATGGAGGCGGTGTTTGGCCAGACTCCGCCGCTGGATCTGACGCCAAGGGATGGCGATGCGCAACGGCTGGCCGAGCAGACGGGCGGCGTGGTATTGCCGACCGGATCGGTGCGCTTGCGTGAGGCCGGACAGGTAACGGCGCTGGCCGGGTATCAGGCCGGCGACTGGTGGGTTCAGGATGCGGCTGCGGCATTGCCGGCCCGCGTTCTGGCTGTGGCAGCCGGAGAACGTGTGCTGGACATGTGTGCCGCGCCGGGGGGCAAAACCATGCAACTGGCGGCAGCGGGGGCCGATGTAACGGCGCTGGATGTTTCAGAGTACCGGATGAAACGGGTTGCCGAGAACCTTGCCCGGACTGGCCTCACGGCCCGTTGCGAGGTGGCGAACGCCCTGTTCTGGCATGACGCGCCTTATGACGCCATTCTGCTGGATGCCCCCTGCACCGCAACCGGCACCATCCGGCGGCACCCGGATTTGCCCCATGCCAAGGACGGATCGGATTTTCCGGCATTGTTTGAGTTGCAGGAGCGGATGATCGACCGGGCGCTGGAACTGCTGAAACCCGGCGGGCGGCTGGTGTTCTGCACCTGTTCGCTGTTGCCCGATGAGGGGGAAATCCAGATCGAGGATGCGCTGCAGCGTCATCCGGGCCTGAAACGGGATGACGCGGCCTTTGCCGGGCTGGACGGAATTGATGCGGCCTGGCACGCGCCCGGGGGTGGTTTGCGCCTGACACCCGAGATCTGGGCCGATCAAGACGGGCTGGACGGGTTCTATATTGCGGCATTACGCAAAGATTTTTAGCCGTCTTGCTACGAATTGGCCGGTGACTTTGCCGGTTTGTCCGCTTATGGTTGGCGAGAGCAGAAACCGTATTTCACAGGTCAGGTACGTCAGACCGTGTCACAGTCCCAAAGTCTGTCCGGGCGCGCAACGCGCTGGATGAACCTCTGGCATGCACGCCGCAGTACGCGGGTGCGCCCGGCCACAGGGTTTACCTATCAGCCGGAACCGCGTTCGATCGGGATGTTCGCACGCGGGCGGCAACTGGTGGCCGGAAACTTCCTGTTTGCCGGCCATCTGCTCGAGGCCCCCGATACCATGTTGTGGGATTTGCCCATGCCGGACCTGCGCTATGAGCAGGAATTGCACGGGTTTACCTGGCTGGACGATCTGGCCGCTGTCGGTGACGGGCTGGCGCGTCAGCGCGCGCAGGACTGGACCTTTGGCTGGATCGAAAGGTTTGGCCGCGGCCGCGGGCCGGGATGGACGCCGGACCTGACCGGACGGCGGCTGATACGCTGGATCAACCACGCGATTCTGTTGCTCAACGGGCAGGAACCGGATGCATCCGAGGCCTTTTTCCGGTCTCTGGCGCAGCAAACGATTTTTCTGGGGCGGCGCTGGCCATCGGCCTTGCCGGGGGTGCCCCGCTTTGAAGCCCTGACAGGGCTGATCTATGCCGGGCTGGCGCTGAGCGGCATGGAAGCGCATGTGAAACCGGCGATGAAGGGGCTGGCCCGGGAATGCGCGCAGCAGATTGATGCCGAGGGTGGCATTCCCACCCGCAACCCCGAAGAACTGCTGGAGGTGTTCACACTGTTGATCTGGGCTGCCTCCGCGCTGAGTGCTGCCGGCAAAATGGCCCCGCGCGAACATCTGGATGCAATCGAAAGGATCGCCCCGACCCTGCGCGCCCTGCGCCACAGCGATGGCGGGCTGGCCCGCTTTCACGGCGGCGGGCGCGGTCTGGAGGGGCGGCTGGATCAGGCGCTGGCTTCGGCCGGGGTGCGGGCGACGGGCACAACTGGCCTGCCAATGGGATTTGCCCGGCTGCACGCCGGACGTACCAGTGTCATTGTCGATGCCAGCGCCCCGCCCAGCGGCAAGGCCTCGTATGATGCGCATGCCTCCACCCTTGCGCTGGAGCTGACCTCGGGGCGGCGCCCGTTGGTGGTCAACTGCGGATCCGGGGCAACCTTTGGCGAGGAATGGCGCCAGGCCGGGCGGGCGACTCCGTCACACTCCACAATGGGGATCGAGGGGTTTTCCTCGTCCCGGCTGGGGACGGGCCGCCGGGCCGGAATGCTGGTGGATGTGCCGCAGAATGTGCCGGTGCAACAGGCCTCGGAACTGGAAGGCGTCAGCCTGCACGCCGGCCATGACGGATATCTGGCGACGCATGGGCTGACGCATATCCGGCGGCTCGATCTGTCGTTTGACGGCAGCATGCTGGTGGGTGAGGACACGCTGGCCGCCATCGAAGACCAGGACCGAAAGCTGTTTGACCGCGCCATGGACCAGGCGAAATTGCAGGGTATCCCCGCCAGCGCGCGGTTTCATCTGCATCCCGAGGTGGACGCGGCCCTGGATATGGGTGGCAAGGCCGTTTCGATGGTGCTGAAAAGCGGGGAAATCTGGGTGTTCCGGTTTACCGGAAAGGCCGACCTGAAGCTGGAACCGAGCGTTTACCTGGAAAAGGGGCGGCTGAAACCGCGTGCGACAAAACAGGTTGTTCTCTCCTGCCGCCTGCTGGGCTATGCGACTCGTGTGAGCTGGTCTTTTGCCAAGGCGCAGGAATCTCCGGCCAACATCCGTGATCTGGAAAGAGATGACGATCTGACAGAAAGCTGAAAACACAACCTGAAACCCTGGGGATATTTTGGAATGACGAATCTTGTATCTATCAATCGCGCGTTGTTATCCGTTTCGGACAAGACCGGGCTTGTGGAACTGGCGCGTGCGCTGGATGCGCGCGGTGTTGAATTGCTGTCAACCGGCGGCACGGCTGCAATGATCCGCGACGCCGGGCTGAAAGTGCTGGATGTTGCCGAGGTGACCGGCTATCCGGAGATGATGGACGGGCGGATCAAGACCCTGCATCCGCTGGTGCACGGGGGCCTGTTGGCGCTGCGTGACAATGAGGACCATCTGGCAGCGATGGAGGAACACGGCATCTGGCCGATTGATCTGCTGGTGGTCAATCTGTACCCGTTCGAAACCACCGTCGCCAAAGGCGCCGATTATGAGACCTGCGTTGAAAACATCGACATTGGCGGCCCGGCCATGATCCGGGCGGCGGCCAAGAACCACGGATTTGTTACCACGGTTGTCGACCCGGAAGACTATGACGTGCTGATCGGTGAACTGGAACGCCACGACGGGGCCACCTGCGCCAAATACCGCAGAAAACTGGCGCAGATCGCCTTTGCGCGCACTGCGGCCTATGATGCGGCTGTCTCAAACTGGATGGCCGGGGCGGTCGGGGTGGACACTCCGCGTCGAAGGGCTGTGGCCGGCAAGCTGGCCCAAAGCCTGCGCTATGGCGAAAACCCGCATCAGGCGGCGGCGTTTTACAAGGATGGTGACACACGCCCCGGTGTCGGAACGGCGGTGCAGCACCAGGGCAAGGAGCTGTCTTACAACAACATAAACGATACCGATGCCGCGTTTGAACTGGTTGCGGAATTCGATCCGGCGGAAGGCCCGGTCTGTGCCATCATAAAACATGCGAACCCCTGTGGAGTGGCGCGGGGAAAAACGATGCTGGAGGCCTACAGGGCAGCCTTTCAGACCGATCAGGTTTCCCCCTTTGGCGGGATCATTGCGCTCAACCAGACGCTGGATGCCGAAACCGCGCAGGAAATCGCCAGGATTTTCACCGAAGTGGTGATTGCGCCCGATGTGACGGACGAAGCCAAAGCGGTTTTCGCCGCCAAAAAGAACCTGCGCCTGCTGACAACAGGCGGTTTGCCCGATCCGCGGGCACCGGGAAAAACCTGGCGCAGGGTCAGCGGCGGCTATCTGGTGCAGGATCGCGACTATGGGCGTGTGGATGCGGATGACCTGAAAGTGGTGACAAAACGTGCGCCGACCGAGGCAGAGCTGGCCGATCTGATGTTTGCCTGGCGGGTGGCCAAACATGTGAAATCCAATGCGATTGTCTATGTCAAGGATGGCGCCACCGTTGGTGTGGGAGCCGGCCAGATGAGCCGGGTGGATTCAACCCGGATTGCGGCGCAAAAGGCCCGCGACATGGCGCAGGCGCTGGGGCTGGACACGGTGCCGACCAAGGGCTCGGTTGTGGCCTCGGATGCGTTTTTTCCGTTTTCCGACGGGCTGATCACCGCTGCCGAAGCCGGGGCAACCGCAGTGATCCAGCCGGGTGGTTCGATGCGCGACGACGAAGTGATCAAAGCCGCAGACGAAGCCGGGCTGGCCATGGTATTCACCGGCATGCGCCATTTCCGGCACTAGCGGCATAGGGGGACGGATGCGTTTGACAATCTGGGCCGCTTTCTGGTGCCTTCTGCTGGATCAGGCCACCAAGTTTTTCGTGGTGCAATGGCTGGATCTGCGCGGGCGCGGTGAAATCGACGTGTTGCCGCCCCTGCTGAATTTCCGCATGGCCTGGAACCCCGGCGTGAATTTTGGCCTGGGCGGCAGTTTTGCCGCGCGCTGGCTGCTGATTGCCCTGGCGCTGGCCATTGTCGTCTGGATTCTGCTCTGGATCAGAAAGGGCACGCAGGGGCGTCTGGCCCGGATTTCGGCGGGGTTTCTGATTGGTGGCGCGCTGGGCAATGTCATTGACCGGGTGCTTTACGGCGCCGTTGCCGATTTCATCAACATGTCGTGCTGTGGAATCGAAAACCCTTTTTCGTTCAATGTTGCCGATATTGCGATTTTTGTCGGGGCGGCCGGGTTGATTGTTTTTGCCGGAGAAAAGAAGACCCCGTGACGTCCCTGTCATGATGCGCTAAACAGCGGTAAGTGGTGAAGGAGAAGGCGATGAAAATCACTCGGGGTGCATTTGCGGTACTCATGATTGCGGCACTTTCGCTGTCTGCTTGTGGCGGGCGCAAAGAGCCCAGGCTGATGAATATTGTGGCCAATCGGGCCGGCCCGGACGAGTTTACGATTTTACCGGGCAAGCCTTTGCAATCGCCCGAGGATTTCAGCGCATTGCCGACACCGACGCCGGGTGGCAGCAACCTGACCGACCCGACACCGCGGGCCGATGCCGTTGCCGCCCTGGGGGGCAGGCCTGAACGTCTGGCGCGTACCGGGGTTGTGCGCGGTGACGGAGCGCTGGTGACTCGCGCCACCCGTTATGGCGTGGCTTCGGATATTCGTCAGACGCTGGCGGCCGAGGATTTGGCGTTCCGGCGCAGCCATAAAGGGCGTTTGCTGGAGCGCGCCTTCAACGTAAATGTCTATTACAGGGCCTATCGCAAGCAATCGCTGGACCAGTACAAGGAACTGCGCCGGTTCCGTCGTCTGGGGGTGCGCACCCCGGCGGCCCCACCGGAAACAGCGGTGAAGCCCTGATCCTCACAATCACGTTGCCGGGGTTGTAGCCTCGGCAGAAGGCCTTACATTTACCCCGTCAACCGTTGCGGAGAATTTCATGCGTTTACCGATGTTTGCCGTGGGTCTGGCCCTGATGGTCTGGCCCTTTGCCGTGTCTGATGCACGCGCGCAGGACGTTTCATCCTTCAAACTGGATAACGGTTTACAGGTTGTGGTGATCGAGGACCACCGCGCGCCCGTTGTCGTGCATATGGTCTGGTATCGCGCGGGTGCCGCCGATGAAAAACCCGGTGTCTCGGGCATTGCCCATTTTCTGGAACATCTGTTGTTCAAGGCCACGGACAATATGGAATCGGGTGAATTGTCGGCAACGGTGGCGGCCAATGGCGGGTCGGACAATGCCTTTACCACGCAGGATTACACGGCCTATTTCCAGCGGGTGGCGGCAGACCGGCTGGGGCTGATGATGAAAATGGAGGCCGACCGGATGCGGCACCTGAAGCTGACGCAAGAGGATATCCAGACCGAGCGCCAGGTCATTCTGGAAGAACGCAACATGCGGATCGAAAACAACCCCGGTGCGCTGTTTGGCGAGCAGCGCCGGGCGGCGCAGTATCTGAACAGCCCCTACGGCATACCCGTCATCGGCTGGAAACACGAAATGGAGGCACTTTCACGCGCCGACGCGCTGGATTTCTACAAGACCTATTACGCGCCCAATGACGCAATTGTGGTTGTGGCTGGCGATGTGGAGCCGGAAAATGTGCTGGCCCTGGCCAAGCAGTATTATGGCCCGCTGGCCCCGACTGCGGATTTGCCGGTGCGCAGCCGCCCGCAAGAGCCGCCGCAGCGTTCAGAGCGGCGCCTGACCTATACCGATCCGCGCGTGGCCCAGCCCTATGTGACCCGCAGCTACCTGGCGCCAGAGCGCAACCACGGTGATCAGAAGGAAGCCGCAGCGCTTGAACTGCTGGCGCAGCTTCTGGGTGGCAATGCCACGACATCCTATCTGGCCCGCAAACTGCAATTCGAGGAAAAAAAGGCGATCTATACCGGCGCATTTTACAGCGGAGTTTCACTGGACAAGACCACGTTTGATTTCACGGTGGTTCTGAGCGAGGGCGTGGACCCGCAGGAGGGCGAGGATGCGCTGGATGCGGCGCTGGCCGCGTTCCTGCGCGACGGCGTTGACAGTGCCGAACTTGACCGGATCAAGATGCAGTTGCGTGCCGATCTCATTTACGAACAGGACGATGTGCAGTCTCTGGCGCAGCGGTATGGCGCGGCGCTGACCTCGGGGCTGACAATCGAGGATGTAAAGGCCTGGCCGGATGTGCTGCAATCGGTCAGCGAGCAGGATATCATGGCCGCTGCAAAACGCCTGCTGGACCGCCGCCATGCGGTGACAGGATGGCTGCTGCGGCCCGCCGCCACACCGGTTTCGCAACCTGTTGAGGAGGTGACCCAATGAGCCGCCTGATCCGCGCCCTTTTTACCGCAATCGCCCTGGTTTTCCTGGCCCTGCCTGCCCTGGCCGAAGTGAAAATCCAGAAAGTCGTTTCGCCGGGGGGCATCACCGCCTGGCTGGTTGAAGAACATTCCATCCCCTTCACGGCGCTGGAGATCCGGTTTCGGGGCGGGGCCAGCCTGGATGCACCGGGCAAACGGGGCGAAATCAACCTGATGACGGCGACGCTGGAGGAAGGCGCAGGCGACATGGACGCCCGGGCCTTTGCCAAGGCGCGCGATTCACTGGCGGCCAGTCTGAATTTCGACGTTGGTCCCGATGCGCTCTCGGTTTCGGCGCGGATGCTGACGGAAAACCGCGATCAGGCGGCAGAGTTGCTGCGCCTGGCGCTGAACAAACCACGCTTTGATCAGGATGCGGTTGAGCGCGTGCGCCGGCAGGTTTTGTCGATTATCCGCTCGGATGCCAAGGACCCGAACAAGATTGCGGCACAGACGTTCAACCGGCTGGCGTTCGGCGATCACCCCTATGGCAGTTCAATCAATGGCACGATCGAGAGCGTTTCCGCGCTGACGCGCGATGACATGTTCGACGCCAAGAACCGGGTTCTGGCAAAGGACCGGGTCTATGTCGGCGCCGTGGGGGACATTACCCCGGAGGCGCTTGGCACCTTGCTGGACAAGCTGCTGGCGGAGTTGCCGCAGACGGGCGCGCCGATGCCGCCTGACGCCCCATATCTGCTGACCGGCGGATTGACGGTTGTACCTTTTGAAACGCCCCAATCGGTGTCCATTTTCGGTGAGCGGGGGCTGAAGCTGGAGGATCCGGATTTCTTTGCCGCCTATGTTCTCAATCAGATTCTGGGCGGCAGCGGGTTTCAGTCACGGTTGATGACCGAGGTGCGCGAAAAGCGCGGCCTGACCTATGGTGTCGGCACCTATCTGGCAACACGTGACCATGCGGCACTGCTGATGGGGCAGGTTGCCTCGGCCAATGACCGGATTGCGCAGGCCATTGCGGTCATTCGCGACCAATGGCAGCGGTTGCGGGACGATGGCGTCACCGACGAGGAACTGGCGCAGGCGAAAACCTATATGACGGGCGCCTATCCCCTGCGGTTTGATGGCAACGGACCGATTGCCAATATTCTGGTCGGGATGCAGATGCAGGGCATGCCGATTGATTATATCAACACGCGCAACGACAAGATCGAGGCGGTAACCCAGAAAGACATTCGCCGGGTCATCGACCGGCTGATCAAGCCGGATGAGCTGCATTTTGTCGTGGTTGGCCAGCCGGTCGGGCTTGAGACCGGAAACTGAGACAGAGGCCTGAAAGGCAGATTGCCGTGCTGGCCGAATCGGGGCTGGCTATGCTAAACCTTGTGGTATGTCATCCAATGCACCCAATATAGGCGATTCCCGGCCGCAAATCCGGCAACTGGACGAAGCGGCGATCAACCGCATTGCCGCCGGTGAGGTGGTGGAACGCCCCGCCTCGGCCGTAAAAGAACTTTTGGAAAATGCCCTGGATGCGGGGGCCAAGCGGGTCGAGATCGCCTATGCCGATGGCGGCAAGACGCTGATCCGGGTCCGTGATGACGGCTGCGGAATGGCACCGGAGGATCTGCCGCTGGCGCTGGCGCGGCACGCGACCTCGAAAATCGACGGCTCGGACCTCTTGAACATTCATACCTTCGGATTTCGCGGAGAGGCGCTGCCCAGCCTCGGGGCGGTCGGCCGGCTGACGATTACCAGCCGCGCAGAAGGGCGGGACGCGGCCAGCATTGCGCTCTCGGGCGGCGAGATGCAACCGATGCGCCCTGCGGCCCGCGGCCCTGGCACGACGGTCGAGCTGCGCGATCTGTTTTATGCAACCCCGGCACGGTTGAAATTCCTGCGTTCGGACCGGGCCGAAACACAGGCGATCAACGATGTGGTCAAGCGGCTGGCGATGGCGGAGCCTTTTGTCGGCTTCACGTTAACGGATGTTACCGGAGGGGGGGAGGGGCGCGTGACCTTTCGCGCCGATCCGCAGAGCGGTGACTTGTTCGAGGCGCTGCACGGACGCCTGCGGCAGGTTCTGGGGACGGAATTTGCCGAAAACGCGCTGCCGATCGATGCCGAGCGCGAGGGGCTGACGCTGACCGGCTATGCGGCCCTGCCCACCTATTCGCGCGGCTCGGCTGTTGCGCAGTTTCTCTATGTGAACGGGCGCCCGGTGCGTGACAAGCTGCTGGTCGGGGCCCTGCGCGGGGCCTATGCGGATTTTCTGTCGCGTGGGCGACATCCGGCGGCTGTTCTGTTTCTGGAATGTGACCCGCACCGGGTGGATGTGAATGTGCATCCGGCCAAGGCCGAGGTGCGGTTCCGCGAGCCCGGCCTGGCACGCGGGCTGATCGTTTCGGCCCTGCGCCACGCGCTGGCCGAGGCGGGGCACCGGGCCTCAAGTACAGTGGCCGGCGCAACACTGGGGGCATTTCGCCCCGAGCCGGTGGGGGCGGCGCGTATCTATCAGATGGACCGGCCGTCACCGGGCGCGCTGGGCGGGGCCCATCAGATGCAGGCCCCGGTGGTGGAAACGCCGGGCTTTGCCGAAACGGCTGCCCCGTCGGCGCGGTTTGAAGCGGTGGCGGACGCGCCGGAAATGACGGCTCTGCCGCTGGGGGCTGCGCGGGCGCAGTTGCACGAGAACTACATCATTGCCCAGACCGCCGACGGCATGGTGATTGTCGATCAGCACGCCGCACACGAACGGCTGGTTTACGAAAAGCTGAAACGCCAGATGGCCGAAAATGGTGTAACCTCGCAGGCCTTGCTGATCCCGGAAATTGTCGAACTGTCCGAGGGTGACGCGGCGCGTCTGCTGAAGATGGCGGATGAACTGGCGCGGTTGGGGCTGGTGGTTGAACCGTTCGGCGCCGGGGCGGTTGCGGTGCGCGAAACGCCCGCCATTCTGGGCCAAGTCAACGCCGGGGCGCTATTGCGCGACATTCTGGATGAGCTGGCCGATCTGGGTGACAGCCAGACGGTTCAGGCGCGGATCGAGGCGATCCTTTCCAGCGTGGCCTGTCACGGCTCGATCCGGTCAGGCCGGCGGATGCGGGCCGATGAAATGAATGCCCTGCTGCGCGAAATGGAGGCCACCCCCCATTCGGGGCAGTGCAACCACGGGCGGCCTACCTATGTGGAACTGAAACTGAAAGATATCGAAAGGCTGTTTGGACGCTGATGCCGGGAATTGGAGACCTGAACGATATGTTTGGCGAGTTGTGGGTCCTGGCCGCATGGGCCGCGGCCGCCGCCGTGTTGCTGCTGTTCATCCTGCTGATCATGGTGGTACGGCGCGCGGGCCGGTCGGTAAAGATGATCGAACCACTGGGGCAGCAGATCGGATTTCTGGGTCAGCGGGTGCAGACGCTGAGCGACGGGCAATCGCAACTGGCCGGTGGCTTGCAGACCGTCAGCCAGACGCAGGCCGTGGCGCAGGCACAGTTGATGAACACGCTGGAACAACGGCTGGCCGAGGTCCAGCACAAGATGGCGGAATCGCTGCATGGCTCATCAGTCAAAACCACCCGCAGCCTGACCGAATTGCAGGAACGGCTGGCAACCATCGACAAGGCGCAGGAAAATATCGAAAAACTGTCGGGCAATGTGCTGAGCCTGCAGGATATTCTGTCGAACAAGCAAACCCGCGGGGCGTTCGGGGAAATCCAGTTGAACGATATTGTCAGCAAGGCCCTGCCAAAGGACAGCTACAAGCTGCAATTCACCCTGAGCAACGGCAAGCGTGCCGACTGCCTGATTGATCTGCCCAACCCGCCCGGCCCGATCGTGATCGACAGCAAATTCCCGCTGGAGGCCTACGAGGCGCTGCGCAACGCCAGCAACGACTGGGAGGCGAACGAGGCGGCCAAGGCGATGCGCAGTTCGGTCAAGGCGCATATCAGGGCGATCTCGGAAAAATATATTCTGGAGGGCGAAACCGCGGACGGGGCGCTGATGTTTTTACCATCCGAGGCGGTTTACGCCGAGTTGCACGCCAATTTCCCCGAACTGGTGCGCGAGGGGTTTGATGCGCGGGTGTGGATCGTTTCACCGACCACCTGCATGGCGACGCTGAACACCATGCGCGCGATCCTGAAAGATGCGCGGATGCGCGAACAGGCCGGTGCCATCCGCAAAACCCTGCGCCAGTTGCACCGCGATGTGGAAATGGTGGTCGAGCGGGTCGGCAAGCTGGACACCCATTTCAATCAGGCCCGCGCCGATCTGGACGGCATCGGCATTGCTGCGGAACGGGCGGGCAAACGCGCGGCCCGGCTGGACAATTTCGATTTCGAGGAACTGACGCCAGAGGTTGAAACGCCGAAAGTGGTTCCGATCAGCAAACCTAGCGAGTAATGCGCAAAGGGCACTGGTGTCGGCGGGCGAACGGGTTGGGCCTTTGGTCGCTTTAGGCTTTGACCTCGGCGGATTTTGGGGCAATCTGCATGGCGAGTCGGAAAAAGGTATGCCAATGCTTCAGATCAGCACAAACAAGATTGCCCGTGTCATTGTCCGTGCCCGCGAACGGGACGGCAAGGCGGCGTTTGATGCATCTTTGAAGCAGTATATCGCTGATATGAATGATGACGAACAGGCGTCATTGGTGGCGGTGATGTGGATCGGGCGCGACACCTTTGATGCCTCGGAACTGGCAGAGGCGATCAGAACCGCCAAGGCCGAAGCCTCGGCCCCGACCGAATCCTACCTGCTGTCGATCCCGATGCTGCCCGACTATCTGGAAGACGGGCTAGAGGCGCTGGGCTATTCGGTGGAAGAGGTCGAGGACGGGTTTTTGTAAGGAGGCTGGCCGCCGCTATCCCAGATGATCCACGACCTGCAAATGTTGCGCCAGCCGGTCCACTTCGTCCAGCCAGCCCTGCACCAGTTTGGGATCACTTGGCGCGGCCGAGACACCGGCGGGGATTTGACGGTTCAGCACGGCCTCGACCGCCAGTGAAACCGGCACCGATACCAGCCGTGCCATGGCGGTGCCGCGCGCGTCGCCATAGGCGTCCATCACATAGGTTTTGTGGTAGACGGGGGTGCCGTTTGCCTCGGCCTTTAGTCCGACGCACATGATCACGCGGTCCGGGTCGTCCTCGCCATAGGCGTTTTCGGCCCAGAACTGATCGGACATTTCCTTCAGGCGGGTGTCAGACGCGGTTTCGATTTCGGTGAACACATCGGCCCAGGCATCGGCCCAGCCGTTCAGGCGCAGGGTGCCGCGCACGAATTCCCTGACCTGCCAGGCGGGGTCAAAGTGGTATTGCGCCATGAAGGGAATGGAATCGCGGTTCGGATACACCTCGAAGGTTTCCGGTTGTGGCAGCGGGGCGGCGTAGCTGGTGATCGCGTCCCACGGGCGGGCGACATCCAGCGGGGCGTAATCGCGGATGGATTTGGAGGGCGAGCGCAGGGCCTTGAGCACGCCGAGCGGCGACCAGCTGAATTTATAGCGGAACGGGTTGGGGTGTTTGGGCACCCCGCCGCAATACGAGATGAACGAGATATGGTTGTGAACGTCATAGGCCGGCGAGGCGAGGTAATCGGCCACCAGCCAATGCGCCATCAGGTGATCAATACCGGGGTCCAGACCGACTTCGTTCACCAATGCTACACCCGCTTCGCGGGCGGCCGTATCCAGCGCGCGCATTTCCGGTGCGATATAGCTGGAGGAGACAAAGTTTGCCCCCTTTTCGATGCAGAGTTCCGCCAGCGGCACATGCCAGTCACCGGGCAGCATCGAGACCACCACATCGCCGGATTGCACTTCGGCGGTCAGCGCCTCGATGGTGAAGGCATTGATGCGGTTGGTCAGATCGCCCACGGCATCCTTTGCCTTGTCAACCGTGCGGTTCCAGACGGTGACCTCATGGCCCGCCTCAATCAGGCGTCGCAGGCCGGGGATGGCGGAGAGGCCAGTGCCGCACCAGTGGATTGTCATTGTTATGGTTCCTTACAGTTTGGCGATATGGCTGTCGAATGTGGCCTTGGCGCGGCCCCAGACTCCGGCGTCCAGAGTGCCAAGGGTCAGCAGGCTTGGCAAGAGCTGGGCGGCGTAATCCTGCGAGGATTCCACCGGCAGCATCGAGGGCAGGTTGTCAATCGCGGTGACATCCAGCGGCGGGTTGTCGGCCACGCGCAGGGCGGGTTTGTCCCATGTGGTGGTGCGGTCATAGACCTTGATCGGGGAAAAGTCGCTGTCGGGATCGCAGGCCACATCGCCGATCACGGTCAGCTTGCGCGGATCGGTTCTGGCGGATGCCGGCACAAAGACCGGTGTGCCGGGGCTGGCAAAGATGCTGTTGATGAACACGTCATGTTGCAGGATTTCGGGGAAGGGGCCACCATGCGCGGTTTCGGCCATGTCCCATTTGGTGGTGGCGACATCCATCGCCGCGCAGAGGTCGGATGCGCCCGAGCCAACCCGGCCCAGGGCACCGATGACGATGGCGGTGGGGCGCGGGGCGCCTGTGGCATCAAGCGTGGTTTTCAGATCGTCCAGCAGGGCGTCCTTGTCTTTGTAGACGCCGACGGGGCCGCAGATTTCGCCGTGCTGTTGTGCGGCCCAGCATTTCAGCGAAACGGCGGCACCCGCAAAACCGGCCCAGTAGCCGAAGGCGGCGACGCGGCGGCCATCCTCGTCCACCAGATATTCCAGATCATACAGGGTGCCGCCACCGGCTTTGAACCGCTGTAGCAGGATCCGCCCCGCCGGCTGGCCCTTGTAGGCGTGGCCGAACAGGATGTGACGGTGCGGCAGGGGGGTGCCGTCTTCGGGCAGTTCCTTGAGGCCGAAGATGATCGCGTCCAGCGGGGCATCGGGCCATGTATTTTCCGCCGCGATTTCGCAGCCGGCGGCGATGTAGCCGTCAATCGGAATGGCGCGCACATGGCTTTCTTCGACGGTGACGCGGATGCCGGCATCGATCAGGGCCTTGGCCCCTTCGGGCGTCAGGCCGGTGCGTTCTTCGTTCGGCCGTTGCTCGGCCCGGACCCAGAGGTGTGTCATGGTTTTGTCTCCTGTTGTTCGCAGGATTAGTGGAAGGTCTGACCAAGGGCAATGCGATGGGGGATGAATTTACGGCCTTGCCGGTGACGCCGGTCACAGGGGCTGGCGCAAAAATGCGTCTGCTTGTCGCCAATAGTCCTATTCTCAATTCCAGAATGTGGTTTACACTACAGCAAAAGGGAGGTTGCCAATGTCTGATCCGGTTCGTTTTAGCCTCGATGGCGAGATGGTTGAGGCGCAAGATGGCGAAACGATCTGGGAGGTGGCGCATGGCCGCGGGCTGAAGATTCCGCACCTGTGCCACAAACCGGCTCCGGGTTATCGGCCGGATGGCAACTGCCGCGCCTGTATGGTGGAGATCGAGGGAGAGCGCACACTGGCCGCATCCTGCATCCGCACCCCGACGGAAGGCATGGTTGTCACCACCAATTCGGCGCGGGCAAAACAGGCCCGCAAGATGGTGGTGGAGCTGTTGCTGGCCGACCAGCCGCCGCAGGATCAGGCACATGACAGATCTGCGCAACTGTGGGATGTTGCGAAACAGACCGGCGTGGAAAGCAGCCGGTTCCCGGCGCTGGAGAGTGCCCGTGTGCCCCTGTTGGACAACAGCCATGTCGCCATGCGCGTCAATCTGGATGCCTGCATCCAGTGCGGGCTGTGCGTGCGGGCCTGCCGCGAGGTTCAGGTCAACGATGTGATCGGCATGGCGGGGCGCGGCCATGATGCCTTTCCAACGTTTGATTTTGCCGATCCGATGGGTGACAGCACCTGTGTCGCCTGTGGCGAATGCGTGCAGGCCTGCCCGACCGGCGCACTGATGCCGGCAACCGTGGTGGATGATACAGGGCTGGGCGACAGGGGTGATTATGACACCGAAACCGCAACCATCTGCCCGTTCTGCGGTGTTGGCTGCCAGATTTCGGTCAAATCCAAGGCGGGCAAGATCAAATATGTCGAGGGTCTGAACGGCCCGGCCAACGAAAACCGCCTGTGTGTCAAGGGACGCTTCGGGTTTGATTATATCAACCACCCCGACCGGCTGACCAGGCCGTTGATACGTCGCAAGGATGCGCCGGCAAAGGGGCTGAATGTCGATCCGGCCAACCCGCTGACCCATTTCCGCGAGGCCACATGGGAAGAAGCGCTGGATTTCGCGGCAAGCGGTCTGGCCAAACTGGGTGGCACCAGCGTGGCGGGTTTTGGCAGCGCCAAATGCACCAATGAAGAGGCGTATCTTTTCCAGAAGCTGATCCGGCAGGGCTTTGGCCACAACAACGTCGATCATTGCACAAGGCTGTGCCATGCAAGCTCGGTCGCCGCGCTGATAGAGAATATCGGTTCGGGTGCGGTCACCGCGACATTCAACGAGATCGAGAACGCCGATGTGGCGATCATGATTGGATGCAATCCGGCCGGAAACCATCCGGTAGCGGCCACCTATTTCAAGCAATTTGCCAAACGCGGCGGCAAGTTGATCGTGATGGATCCGCGGGCCAATGCGCTCAGCCGGTTTGCCAGCCATATGTTGCAGTTCAGGCCCGGATCGGATGTGGCGCTGATCAATTCGATCATGCATGTGATTGCCGAAGAAGGGTTGCAGGATACCCAGTATATCGAGGCCTATACCGAAAACTGGGCGGCGGAAAAGGAACATCTGAAAGGATTTGCGCCGGAAAAGATGGCGGACCTTTGCGGGATTGATGCCGGCACGATCCGTGCTGTGGCGCGTACCTTTGCCGGCGCCAAAGCCGGGATGATATTCTGGGGTATGGGGGTCAGCCAGCATGTGCATGGCACGGATAACGCCCGCAGCCTGATTGCGCTGGCGCTGATGTGCGGCCATGTGGGCCGGCCCGGCACCGGGCTGCACCCGTTGCGCGGCCAGAACAACGTGCAGGGGGCATCGGATGCCGGGCTTATTCCGATGTTCCTGCCGGATTACAAATCGGTTGCTGATGACAGCCTGCGCCATGCTTTCAATGAAATCTGGGGAAGCGGCGATTTCAGCGCCGAGCCTGGCCTGACGGTGGTTGAGATCATGGATGCGATCCATGCGGGTGACATCAGGGGGATGTATATTCTGGGCGAAAATCCGGCCATGTCAGATCCGGATGTGGCACATGCACGCGAAGCACTGGCGAAACTGGAGCATCTGGTGGTGCAGGATATTTTTGTGACCGAAACCGCCAATTATGCCGATGTGATCCTGCCGGCGGCGGCCTTTGCCGAAAAGGCCGGGACGGTGACCAACACCAACCGGCAGGTGCAACTGGCGCGCCCGGCGGTCGCCCCGCCCGGTGAGGCGAAACCCGACTGGTGGATTGAAACCGAACTGGCACGGCGGCTGGGGCTGGATTGGCGCTATAGCCACCCCAAAGAGATATTCGCCGAGATGAAGCAGGGTATGAACTCGCTTGACAACATCAGCTGGGAAAGGCTGGAGGCGGAAAACGCCGTGACCTATCCCTGCCTGTCGGCGGATGATCCGGGCCAGAGCATCGTCTTTGGCGACGGATTTCCGCGCAAGGATGGCCGCGCCCGTTTTGCCCCGACCGATGTTCTGCCTCCCGATGAGTTGCCGGATGCCGCTTATCCGATGATCCTGACCACCGGGCGGCAGTTGGAGCACTGGCACACCGGATCAATGACCCGCCGCACGACGGTGCTGGATCGTCTTGAGCCGGAAGCCAACTGTTCGCTGAACCCGAAAACCCTGCGCAAACTGGGTGTGGCAGCAGGGGGCATGATCCGCCTGACCACGCGGCGGGGCAGTATCGAGATCATGGCCCGCGCCGACCGGGCCGTGGCCGAGGATATGGTCTTTCTGCCGTTTGCCTATGTCGAGGCCGCAGCCAATATTCTGACCAATCCGGCGCTCGATCCCGATGGCAAAATTCCGGAGTTCAAATTCTCGGCGGTCAAGGTGGAAAAGGCAGAAGCAGGCATCGCCGCGCAATAGGCCTTGCGCCCGGGCGCGCGCGTGTGCTCAAGTCTGGGCATGGCCAATGCGGTTTTCACCCAGAACCGGACGTCGGTTTACAAGGACGAACCGGGGATCCGGTATCATTTTCCCAAGCGGTATCTGAACGTGGTGCGGGAAACGATTGGGGATTTCGTGGTGTTCTACGAGGGGCGCCGGGATGGTGGTGCCGAGGCCTATCTCTCCGTCCAGCGCGTTTTGGCGGTCGAACCCGACCCGGATTTGCCGGGGCATTTCTTCGCGGTTCTGGATCAGGGCTCGGAATGGGAATTTGAGCGCAGGGTGGCAAGAGCGGATGCGAAGGGCCTGGCCTATGAAAAATCCCTGCGCGGCCCGACCGGTCGGCCGATGTCGGGTGGGGCCAGTGTTTCGGCGGTTCGGCGCCTGAGTACGGACGAGTTTTCTGCCATATGCAGCGCGGGATTGAAGGCGCTAGACGGCCCCGATGCGCAGGTGCGTGACGGCGATACTCAAGCCGAAAAAGTGGCGGGATTTGCGGAGGAGCAAAGCCCCTTTGGCCCGGCGCCAATTGTGGAGTGGCGCGCCGAAACTCTGACCTCGCGCAAATTGCGCGATGCCAGTTTTGCGCGCATGGTCAAGGCGGCTTATGGTGGGTGTTGCGCGATATCGGGGCTTGACCTGCGCAATGGCGGCGGGCGCCCCGAAGTTGAAGCCGCCCATATCCGCCCGGTAAAGAATGCCGGCCCGGACAGGGTACAAAATGGTCTGGCACTGTCCGGGACGCTGCACTGGATGTTTGACCGCGGGCTGATCAGCGTGGCGCCCGACTATCGGATTCTGATTTCGCACAACAAGGTGCCACTTGAAACGGTTGCCCGCCTGATCCGGCCGGAACAGCGCCTGCTATTGCCCAGGGACCGGCGGCACCACCCCCACCCGGACTACCTGCGCTTTCATCGCGAGGAAATTTTCGGCAAGGCGGCCTGAAACCCGTGGCCTGACCTTATTCCCATTTCACATCGCCCAGAAAGATATAGCCGGCCCCGTAGATGGTTTTTATCAGCCGGGGGTTTTTCGGATCTTCGCGCAGTTTTGTGCGCAGGCGCGAGATGCGCACATCCATGGCCCGGTCAAAGCTTTCGCCGGCCGCACCACCCAGAATTTCCTGCATGCGGGCGCGTGAAACCAGACGTTTGGGGCTTTCCAGAAACAGGCGCAACACTTCGCCTTCCGCGTGGCTGAAGGGGGTTTCCACACCTTCGGAATCCGTCAGAACGTAGCGTTCGAAATGCGCCGTCCAGCCGGCGAAACGGGCGGTGTCGGATACCTTGTCTTCGCTGCGCGTCTTGCGCAGGCGGGCGCGAACGCGGGCGACGACTTCGGCCGGATCAAACGGTTTGATAATGTAATCATCCGCCCCCAGTTCCAGCCCGGTCACCCGGTCCTGCACCTGTGCGCGCCCCGAAATGATGATGATGGCAGCGCCGGATTCCAGCGCCAGACGATGGACGAGCGCCAACCCGTCCTTGTCCGGCAGGCCGAGATCAACAAGGCAGACATCGGGGGCGGTGGATTTCAGGGCGGCCTCAAACTCGGTGGCGCGGGCAAACCCCTTGGTACGAAACCCCGCCTCGTTCAGCGCATCGGCAAGCATGAGGCGGATTTCCGGCTCGTCGTCCAGGATGGTGATCAGAGGCTGGTCGGGCGATGTTTCGGGGGGTGTCATGTGGTTGGCTCCATTGCCAGAACGGCAGTAATTTCAGGCGCGCAGACCGGTTTGGCCAGCAGTGGATAGCGTTTGGCCGCTCTGCGGCACTTCGGATCGTTCAACGGCCGGGATGTCATCAGGCAGGCCGGAGTATTTCTGCCCGCAGCGCGGAGCTGGTCCAGCATCTCGTCGCCGGTCATTTCGCCCTGCAACGATATGTCGGACAGGATGAAATCCACTTCAGGCAGGGTTGCAAGGCTCAGCCCTTCCTCGGCGGAGACCGCCTCGACAACGCGATGCCCCATATTTGTCAGCATGTCGCGGATCGATTCACGCAGGTCCGGCGAATCTTCGACCAGCAACACCATGCGGGGCGGCGAGATTTTGGCCGTGTAACGGAGCGGCAGTTGCAGGGTGACCTTGGCCCCCCTGGAAGTGTTGGACAGGCGAATATGGCCGCCGGCCAGCTTTGTCAGATCATAGGCCATGGACAGGCCCAGACCCGAGCCTTCACCGCCCTTGGTGGTAAAGAACGGGTCCAGGGCATGGCGCAGGGCTTCGGGGCCAAAGCCGGGTCCGGTATCTGAAACAGCAATCTCCAGCCAGGTATCCCGGACAGGACGCGCGCGGACAGAAATGCGGCCCGGATGTGCGCCGATGGCGTCCTTGGCGTTCAGGATCAGATTCAGAAGCGTATCCTGCAAAGAGCCGGGATCGATCAGCAACGGGCGCTCCAGCCCGGTATGGTCGATTTCCAGCGCCATGTTTTCGGGCAATGTGGGGGTGGCGATTGTTTTCAGTTCCTGAAAGAAATCCCCCAGCAGCACGGGTTCGGGGGTTATTTCGCGCGGCCCGGAAATGGCCGCGATGCGGTCCAGCAGTTTACCGCCGCGCCGGGCCGCCCGCTGGGTGGCGCTGATCAGGGCGTTGGCCTCATCGGGCATGTCCATCTTTTCAAGCCGGCTCTGCATGCCCAGAATAATGGTCAGCAGATTGGCGAAATCATGGGCAAGGCCGCTGGTCAACTGGGCCGCCAATTCGCGTTTATGGGTTTGGATCAGCGCCGCGCGCGCCTGGGTTTCCTCGGTGACATCCATCGACAGAATATAGACACCCCGCAGCGTGCCGTCATGGATATCGGGGGTAAAGGCCGTGCGGATGCGCCGGTGTGATTCGTCGTCGGTAAACTCGAACACGCTGGCCTGGCCCTGGCAGGCCTTTTGCAGATGCGGCCTGATCACGGCAAAGGCATTTTCCCCAAGTGCCTCGCGCAGATGCAGGCCGATGATGTCGGCGGGACGCGATGGCAGAATCAACGGCAGGCGCTGGTTGGAATAGGTATAATAGCCATCGGTATCGACATGGGCGATATGGGCCGGCATCATTTCCGTTGTCATGCGGATGCGCGCCTCCATTTCGGTCAACTGGTGTTTGGCTTCCTCCAGGGCGGCATTGGTGGCCGCCAGTGAACGGTTGGTCTGGGACAGGCGTTCGGTGTGGGCCAAGAGCTGGTCGGAAAGCTCCTCGGACCGGGCACGCAGCAGGGCCTCTTGTTCCTTGATTGCGGTAATGTCGGTGTAAACCGCCACCCACCCCCCTTCGGGAAGCGGGCTGCCCTCAACGCTGATGGTGCGGCCGTTGGCGCGGGTACGCTCCATGTAATGCGGCTCAAATTCGCTGGCTTGTTTCACCCGGTCACGCACGAATGCCTCGACGTCGCCAACCTGGCCGTATTCGCCGCGCTGGGCCAGATAGCGAATGGTGTCTTCGAAAGATGCACCGGGGGTGCACAGGTTTTCCGGCAGCGAGAACATTTCCTGAAACCGCCTGTTGGCATTTGCCAGACGCAGATCCCGGTCATAAATTGACAGGGCCTGCCCGATCAGGTTCAGGCCGGCCTGGGTCAGTTTTTCGGCTTCGCTGTTTTTCAGGGTCATGGGTTTGCCTTTCAAGTACCTTCGCTAGCATTGCAAGGACAACTGTAAAAGGGCCGGGAAGGGCTTGTTACAATTCGAAAGGAATGAGACAAAGTCACGAAAAGTTTGACCATGAAGAAAAAGGAACCACGCTAGAGTAGGGAGAATCACTCTGGTTACGGTAAAGTCGCGGCGCCGTCGCGATTAGGGAGGATAAATAATTGGCTGACCAGAAGGCTGCGTCTGACGCATTGGTCTCGATCCCCGCATTGCTGGCACGCAACGTGGAAGAGCATGGTGCAAAAGCGGCTTATCGTGAAAAAGAATATGGAATCTGGCAAAGCTGGACCTGGGAAGAGGCCGCCAGGCAGATCGAGGATCTGGCGCTTGGGTTTCTGAGCCTTGGCATCAATCGGGGGGATTTCGTGGCGATCATCGGCCGCAACCGCCCCTATTTGTACTGGGCCATGGTGGCGGCGCAATCGGTTGGGGCCGTACCCGTTCCGCTGTACCAGGACGCGAATGCCGAAGAGATGGCCTATGTTCTGGGCCATTGCGGTGCGCGGTTTGTCGTTGTTGACGATCAGGAGCAGGTGGACAAGGTGATCGAGGTGCAGGATCAACTGCACCAGTTTGAGCATCTTGTCTATCTCGATCCGCGCGGCATGCGCAAATACGATCACAGCCATCTGCACCAGTATTCGCACATACAGGCCATTGGTCGCGCGGCTTATGACGAATTCAACCCGTCGCTCGAACGCCGCCTTGGCGAAATCACCTATGATACGACCTGCGTCATGCTCTACACCTCTGGCACCACGGGCAAGCCCAAGGGCGTGGTTCTGTCAAACCGCAATGTGATCGAGACCTCAAGGAGCTCTGCGGAATTCGATCATCTTACGGCAGACGAAGAGGTGCTGGCCTATCTGCCCATGGCCTGGGTCGGTGATTTCATTTTTTCTGTTGGTCAGGCGTATTGGACGGGGTTTTGTGTGAACTGCCCGGAGAGCGCGGATACAATGATGACGGATCTGCGCGAAATCGGCCCGACCTATTATTTTGCCCCGCCGCGGTTTTTCGAAACCCAGTTGACCAGCGTGATGATCCGGATGGAGGATGCCGGCCGTTTCAAGAAATGGCTGTTTCATCACTATATGGCGATTGCGCGAAAGGTTGGACCGGCCATTCTGGATGGCAAACCGGTTTCAGCCATGGACCGGGTGCGCTATGCCTTGGGGAACCTGTTTGTCTACGGGCCGCTGAAAAACACGCTTGGCCTCAGCCGCGTGCGGGTGGGCTATACCGCCGGCGAGGCGATCGGCCCCGAAATATTCGAGTTCTACCGTTCGCTGGGCATCAACCTCAAACAGCTCTATGGCCAGACCGAAGCCACCGTTTTCATTACGCAACAGCCCGACGGCGAAGTACGGGCCGACACGGTGGGTATCCCCAGCCCGGGCGTGGAGGTGGAAATCCGCGACAATGGCGAAGTTTATTATCGCTCGCCGGGGGTATTTGAAGAGTATTACAAAAACCCGGAAAGCACCGCCGATACCAAGGACGCCGAAGGCTGGGTCGCGACGGGAGACGCCGGATTTTTCGAGGAAGGCAGCGGGCATCTGCGGATCATCGACCGCGCCAAGGACGTGGGAAAGATGGCCGACGGCCGCCTGTTCGCACCCAAGTATGTTGAAAACAAACTGAAATTTTATCCGAACATTCTGGAGGCGGTGGTCTTTGGGGCCGGTCGTGAAATGTGCACGGCCTTTATCAATATTGATCTGACGGCCGTCGGCAACTGGGCCGAACGCAACAATATTGCTTATGCCAGCTATCAGGAACTGGCCGCGCACCCCGAGGTTTACGCGACGGTTCAGAAACATGTGGAAGAAGTGAACGAATCCGTCGCGCAGGACGAAATGCTGTCGGGCTGTCAGATTCACCGGTTTCTGATCCTGCACAAGGAACTTGATGCCGATGATGGCGAACTGACCCGCACACGCAAGGTGCGCCGCCGTATCATCGAAGAGAAATATGCCGACCTGATCACGGCGCTTTATGACGGATCAAAGGAAATATTCACGGAAACCGAAGTGACCTATGAAGACGGCCGCAAAGGCTCTATTTCAGCAACGCTGGAAATCCGCGACGTCAAGGTGCTGCCCACCAGCCAGAGGATGGCCGCACAATGAGCAGCTTGACCCATAAGGATACACCCCCCGCAGACGGCTATGTCACCGAGGATGGGCGCACCATCGGTGGTGTCATGATGGAGATGAAACACATCACCTTGCGGTTTGGCGGGGTGGTTGCCATTCAGGATATTTCCTTTGATATCCGCGAAGGCGAAATCCGCGCGATTATCGGGCCCAATGGTGCGGGGAAATCCAGCATGCTGAACGTGATGAGTGGATTTTACGTGCCGAGCGAAGGCGAGGTCTGGTTCCGCGGCCGGAAAAGACCACCGATGAAACCATTTCAGGTGGCGCAGCAGGGGCTGGCGCGGACCTTCCAGAATATTGCCCTGTTCAAGGGAATGAGCACGCTGGACAACATCATGACCGGCCGTGTGACACTGATGAAAACCGGGTTGCTGTCTCAGGCCATCTGGTGGGGCAAGGCCCAGCACGAAGAAAGTGAACACCGCGAAAAAGTAGAGGAAATCATAGACTTCCTTGAAATTCAGGCGATCCGCAAAACCCCGGTCGGACGCCTGCCATATGGCCTGCAAAAACGGGTTGAGCTGGGCCGTGCCCTGGCGGCTGAACCAAAGCTGCTGCTGCTGGATGAACCGATGGCCGGCATGAACGTCGAGGAAAAAGAGGACATGAGCCGCTTTATCCTGGATGTGAACGACGAATTCGGCACAACCATCGCCCTGATCGAGCATGATATGGGGGTTGTGATGGATCTGTCCGACCGCGTGGTGGTGATGGATTACGGCAAGAAGATCGGCGATGGCACACCGGACGAGGTGCGCAACAACAAGGCCGTGATCGACGCCTATCTGGGGGTGGCGCATGACTGATATTCAGCCAGTTTTCGGCGTATGGAAAACGTATGGAAAACGTATGGAAAACGTATTGCCGACAAAGCAACAGACCATGAGAGGCACAAATCATGTCTGAACAGTTCTATTTCGCTCTGGAAGTGATGATGAACGGCCTGATGGCCGGTGTCATGTATTCGCTGGTGGCGCTCGGGTTTGTGCTGATCTTCAAGGCAAGCGGCATCTTCAACTATGCCCAGGGTGTCATGGCCCTGTTCGCGGCCTTGACCCTGGTCGGCATCCAGAAAGGCGAAATTCCGTTTGCCCATGTGATCAATGCAACCTTTGGCACCAATCTGAGCACATTCGGATGGGAGTTGCCCTCGATCGTCGCCATCGTTCTGACCGCGGCGGTGATGATCCTGATGGCGGTGCTGATCGAGAAATACGTGCTGAAACATCTGGTCAATCAGGAGCCGATCATCCTGTTCATGGCAACGATCGGCCTGGCCTTTTTCCTGGAAGGTCTGGGAGATTTGATGTGGGGCTCGGAGATCAAGAAGCTGGATGTCGGGCTGCCGCAGGGTATTTCCGAAACGATTGAAACCGTCACGAACAACTGGTTCGGCTACGGCTTCTTTATCGACCGGCTTGATATCATTGCCGCAGTGGTTGCCGCCATTCTGGTGACATCGCTGACGCTGTTTTCCAAATACACCAAACAGGGCCGGGCCCTGCGCGCGGTTGCCGATGACCATCAGGCGGCGCTGTCGGTGGGTATCAGCCTCCGGTTCATCTGGGTGCTGGTGTGGTCGATCGCCGGGTTCGTGGCGCTGGTTGCCGGCATCATGTGGGGCACCAAATCGGGTGTGCAGTTTTCCCTGAGCCTGATCGCGCTGAAGGCATTGCCGGTGCTGATGCTGGGCGGCTTTACCTCGATCCCCGGTGCGATTGTCGGCGGGCTGATCATCGGGGTTGGCGAGAAGCTGTTCGAGTTTCTTGTCGGACCGATGGTGGGCGGAGCCACCGAAAACTGGTTTGCCTATGTGCTGGCGCTCGTGTTCCTCGTTTTCCGGCCGCAGGGGCTGTTTGGCGAGAAGATCATCGAGAGAGTATGACGTGATGCGCTGTGTTGAAATATTCCTTCCTCAAAAGGGTTTACATGGAACCCGACTTTTTGGTTACCTGATTCTTACCCGCAGAGGGTGCGCGAACAACCAAAAGGAAGGAAACACCATGAAATTTTGTGCAATTGCAACCGTGATCGGCTTTTCAGCCTTTGTCATTTTTGCAGTGCTTGCGGTTTTTGCACCGGAGGACGCCCCCGGTGCCCTGACCGTTGATGTCATTCTGGCGGCGATCGGGTTCCTGGGCGGCGCGATTGCGTGGCTACGGATAAAAAGAGGAAACTGCTGATGCTTTACCGCGAGGCCGGTGATTTCAAGGCGTCCTATGTCGAGGACAGTCAGACCTTTCCGATCAAGTTTGACCGGATGGGGTATTATGTGACGCTGGCGATCGCGTTTGGCATCATCCCCTTCATCATCAATGATTACTGGGCCAATGCGGTTGTTGTGCCGTTCCTGATCTATGCAATCGCGTCCATCGGGCTGAACATTCTGACGGGCTATGCCGGGCAGGTCAGCCTGGGAACAGGCGGGTTCATGGCTGTCGGGGCCTTTGCCTGCTACAAGCTGATGACCGCCTTTCCGGATATCAATATCATCTTTCTCATCCTGATATCCGGCGGAATTACCGCTGCGGTCGGCATGGCCTTTGGCCTGCCGAGCCTGCGGATCAAGGGGTTTTACCTGGCGGTGGCAACCCTGGCGGCGCAGTTCTTTCTGGTGTGGCTGTTCAACAAGGTGCCGTGGTTCTACAATTATTCCGCATCCGGCCAGATCAGCGCACCGGAACGCACGGTTTTCAGTATTCCGGTTACCGGCCCGCATACCGAAGCCTGGGCAAAATATCTGATCTGCCTGATCTTTGTCTTTGCCCTGGCGTGGATTGCCCGGAATCTGACCCGCGGCAGTACCGGGCGCAAATGGATGGCCATTCGCGACATGGATATTGCCGCAGAAATCATCGGCGTGAACCCTTTGCGGGCAAAACTGTCGGCCTTTGCGATCTCGAGCTTTTTCGTCGGGGTCGCCGGGGCGCTGTTTTTCGCGGTCTATCTGGGGGCGGCCGAGGTGGGCGAGGCCTTTGGCACGCAGAAATCGTTTCTGGTGCTGTTCATGATCATCATCGGCGGGCTCGGGTCGATTTTCGGCAGCTTCGCCGGCGCGGCCTTTATGGTGCTTTTGCCGGTTCTGCTGAAAAACCTGCTGGTCGGCGGGCTGGGCTGGCCAACCGATCTGGCAGCGAATTTCGAGGTGCTGACAGTCGGGGCGCTGATCATCATCTTTCTGATCGCTGAACCACACGGGATTGCGCAGCTTTGGCGCACAGCAAAGGAAAAACTGAGGCTATGGCCGTTCCCGCATTAGGGCCGGCCGAAAGAAACAGACCGGGCCAACCCCGGCAGAGCGAAACTATCGGATGAAAACCAAGGGAGGAGAAACCCGATGAAATTGAAATTAGCAACCCTGGCCGTGGCCGCCGTAATGGCCGCCGCACCGGCAATGGCGGAACTTGTGTTCCCGTCGCTGTCATACCGCACCGGCCCCTATGCCGCGGGCGGCGCACCGTTTGCCGACGGCTATGCCGATTATTTCACGCTGTTAAACGAGCGTGACGGCGGCATTGGCGGTGTGAAAACCAAAGTGATCGAATGCGAGACCGGCTATAACACCGAAAAAGGTGTTGAGTGCTATGAAAGCACCAAGGGCGAAGGCGCACTGGTGTACCAGCCGCTGTCAACCGGGATCACCTATCAGTTGATCCCCAAGGCCGAAGCCGACGGCATTCCGCTGCACACCATGGGTTATGGGCGTACGTCGGCCGCGGATGGCACCGTGTTCAAATGGGCCTTCAACTATCCGGCCAACTACTGGCAGGGTGCTTCGGATGCGGTGGATCATATCCTCGACATCAACGGTGGCGATATCAAAGGCAAAAAGATCGCGCTGCTCTATCACAACTCGGCCTACGGCAAAGAGCCGATCCGCACGCTTGAGGAACTTTCCAAAAAGCACGGGTTCGACCTGAGCCTGATCCCGGTGGATCACCCCGGCCAGGAGCAGAAATCGCAGTGGCTGCAAATCCGTCGCGAAAAGCCTGACTACGTGCTGATGTGGGGCTGGGGGGTGATGAACCAGGTTGCCATTCAGGAAGCCGCCAACATCCGTTTCCCGATGGATCATTTCATCGGTATCTGGTGGTCTGGCTCGGAAAATGACGTGCTGCCCGCGGGTGACGCGGCCAATGGCTACAAGGCGCTGAACTTTCACGCTGTCGGCAAGGATTTCCCGATCTTTGCGGATATCCAGAAATATGTTGTGGATGCCGGCAAGGCAGCCGGTTCCGGTGACAACGTTGGCACAGTGCTTTATAACCGGGGTCTCTATGCTGCCATGCTGGCCGCAGAAGCCGCGAAAAAGGCACAAGAGCTTTCCGGCAAGAAAGACATCACCCCAGGCGACATGCGTGATGGCATGGAAGCGCTGGAGATCACCGAGGCCCGTATGACAGAACTGGGCATGCCCGGCTTCGGACCTTCCTTCAAGGTGAGCTGCGCCAACCACGGTGGCCCCGGCAAGGCGGCGATCCAGCAATGGGACGCGGCGGCGAAGAAATGGACAATCGTTACCGATTTCTATGCGCCAGACATGGACGTGATCCAGCCGCTGATCAAGGCGGATGCCGAGGCCTATGCCAAGGAAAACAACATCACACCGCGCAGCTGTAACTAGGGCGCGCCGATAAAACAGGTCCGGGCCGCGACAGGCCCGGGCCACGCAAATTGCAGGTCAGGAATTGCACGATGCTCGATGCCACACAAACCGAAACGCCGCTGCTGGACGTGAACAACATCGAGGTGATCTATAATCACGTGATCCTTGTGCTGAAGGGTGTCAGCCTGTCTTTGTCAAAGGGCGGCATAACCGCGCTGTTGGGCGGGAACGGCGCTGGAAAAACGACCACGCTGAAGGCCATTTCAAACCTGCTGCATTCGGAGCGCGGCGAAGTGACCAAGGGCAGCATCCTGTACCACGGCGACCGCATAGAGGAACTGAACCCGGCAGAAATGGTGCGCCGCGGCGTTGTCCAGGTGATGGAAGGCCGCCACTGTTTCGAACATCTGACGGTTGAGGAAAACCTGATGACCGGCGCCTATACGCGGCGTGACGGGTCGGCGGCAATCGCTGCGGATCTGGAAATGGTTTACAATTATTTTCCGCGTCTGAAAGAACGGCGCAAATCCCAGGCGGGTTATACATCCGGCGGCGAACAGCAGATGGTTGCCATCGGCCGCGCGTTGATGAGCCGACCTGAAACGATTTTGCTGGACGAACCCAGCATGGGACTGGCGCCACAGTTGGTGGAACAGATCTTTGAGATCGTCCGGATGGTGAACGAGCAGGAGGGCGTATCCTTTCTGCTGGCGGAACAGAACACCAACGCGGCCCTGCGCTATGCCAACTATGGCTATATTCTGGAATCCGGCCGGGTGGTGATGGATGGCCCTGCAGATGAGTTGCGCGAAAACCCCGATGTGAAAGAGTTCTATTTAGGTGTGTCCGAGGAAGGGCGCAAAAGTTTCCGCGATGTGCGCAGCTATCGGCGGCGCAAACGCTGGCTAAGCTGAGGCAATAAAGACGATGACCCATTTTGATAGGCTTGAAACCCGCAGTGCCGATGAGCGCGCCGCGGCACTGGCAAAGGTTTTGCCGGAACAGATCGCCCGCGCCAAGGCGGCGCCGGGGCTGGCGGCAACTCTTGTGGATGTGGATCCGCAGGCGGTTTTGTCGGTCTCTGATCTGGCGGCGCTGCCGGTGCTGCGCAAATCCGATCTGGTCAGCGCCCAGTCCGAGGCGCCGCCCTTTGGCGGGTTTACCGGGCTTGCAACCGCGGCGTTTGATCATGTTTTCCAAAGCCCCGGCCCGATCTATGAGCCAGGGCGCACCAGCCACGACTGGTGGCGCATGGGCCGGTTTCTGCATGCCTGCGGCATTGGAAAAGGCGATATCGTGCAGAACTGTTTCGGCTATCATCTGACGCCGGCCGGCATGATCTTTGAAAATGGTGCGCGGGCTGTCGGGGCGGCAGTGTTGCCGGCCGGAACCGGTCAGACCGAATTGCAGGCGCGGGCGGCCCATGATGTCGGAACAACAGCCTATGCCGGAACCCCCGACTATCTGAAGGTGATTCTGGACAGGGCGGAAGAAATGGGGCTGACGCTGTCAATCACCCGTGCCGCCGTCGGCGGTGGGGCGCTGTTTCCGTCATTGCGGCAGGAATACGCCGACCGTGGCATTCTTTGCCTGCAAAGCTATGCGACCGCCGATCTGGGCAACATTGCCTATGAAAGCACCGCCCAGGAAGGCATGATCGTCGATGAGGGTGTGATCGTCGAGATTGTCACACCCGGCACCGGCAACCCGGTTCAGCCGGGCGAGGTGGGCGAAGTCGTGGTGACCACGCTCAACCCCGATTATCCGCTGATCCGGTTTGCCACCGGGGATTTGAGCGCCATCATGGAGGGTCAAAGCCCCTGTGGGCGCACGAATATGCGCATCAAGGGCTGGATGGGCCGCGCCGACCAGACCACGAAGATCAAGGGAATGTTCGTGCGCCCGGAACAGGTGGCCGACTTTGTTGCACAGCACAAAGAGGTCACCCGCGCCCGGGTGATTGCCAGCCGTCAGGGCGAAATGGATGTGATGACCGTGCAGGTCGAGACAGATTCGACCGACCCGGACCGCTATGCGGAAAGTGTCGTCAATACCTTGAAAATGAAGGCCCGAATCGAGCTGGTTGCCAGGGGGGGCTTGCCAAACGATGGAAAAGTGATCGAAGATCAGCGGAGTTATGACTGATATGTAATGATTGGGAGGGCTGCATGCGCCGGATTCTGACATGTACCGTTTTTTCGGGAATACTTGTTTCGCTGGCAGCTGTTGTCAGTGCCGAAGATCTGGCGCTGGTTATCGGCAACAGGACGCATCTGAGCCAACCCGATCTGCCCGATTCCGCACGTCTGCGCGATGCAAAAGAGGCCCTGGACGAGGCCGGGTTTACCGTTCTCTATGGTCAGAACCTGACCACACGCGCCCTGCAGGAACTGGCCGGACGTTTCCGCGACCAGGCGAAAGATGCCGAGCATGTCGTGATTGTTCTGAGTGGCCACTGGGCCTCGACCTCGCGCGATACGTGGCTGCTGGGGGCCGATGCGCTGGAGCCGGATTCCTTCAGTGTTGGCGGGCAGGGTCTGTCTTTGGGCGGGCTGCTGGACATCGCTGCGCAACATCAGGGTGCCAGCCTGATCGCCATGGGTGAAAATCAGACGAAACCACGGATTGGTGCCGGTGTTCAGGCGATGATCAACCTCCCGGATTTACCGCAGGGCGTGACCCTGGTGCGCGGCCCGGTTGCCGGGCTGATGCGGTTTCTGACGCGACAGGCGTTGCTGTCCGGCCAATCAATTGGCGTGGCGCTCGACAGTGCGCCCAGGGGTGTGGTTGGCGCTGGGTTCGTGTCCCGCCTCACGCCATTCCTGCCCGATGACGGGGGGCGCCCCGCCCCGGTTCCGGCAGATGCGGAAACATCATTCTGGCAGGCGGTACAATCCATCGGCAGCATCGAGGCCCTGCTGAGCTATGTCGAGCGCTATCCGGACGGGCGCTATGTGGCGGACGCCAACCGCAAGATCGGTGAGCTCAGGGCGGCCCCGCAAAGACGGGCCCGACAGGCCGAGGACGCGCTGCACCTCAATCGCGAGCAGCGCCGGCAAATCCAGAGGAACCTGTCAATTCTTGGCTTCAACCCGCGCGGTGTTGACGGCATTTTTGGCCGTGGTACGCGGGCTGCCGTATCTGCCTGGCAGCGCGAAAACGGCTTTGACGAGACCGGATTTCTGACCGGCAATCAAATTGCGGCCCTGCAAAACCGGGCAGATGTGAAGGCGCGCGAACTGGAAGAAGAAGCGCGGCGCCGCCAAGAAGAACATGACCGCAATGATGCCGCCTATTGGCGCCGCACCGGACGTGGCGGAACCGAGGATGATCTGCGGGCCTATCTGAAACGCTATCCCGACGGGCTGTATTCGGAAATTGCCCAGGCGCGGCTGGACACGATTGAAGACGAAAAAAGGGCGCAGGTGCAGGCGGATGAACGCGCGCTTTGGGATGAGACTGAAGCGGCCGATACAGCGGATGCGTACCGGAGATATCTGCAAACCTACCCAAAGGGAACTTTTGCCCAGATCGCCAACGGACGTCTGCAGGCGCTGGAGGCCGATAACCGCAATGAGGCCGCGCGTCAGGAAGAGGCGCGTATCGCAGGAAACCCCGTAACGCGACTGCTGGTTGAAAAACGCCTGCAGGAACTGGGGCTGAAACCCGGCCGCATCGACGGGCGCCTGGACGAAAACACCCGCAAGGCGATTCGCAAGTTTCAGCGGTCACGCAAAATTCCCGCAACCGGATATATCACCCAGCAAACCATCGTGCGGCTGCTGGCTGCGCGCTAGGGCGTAGACCTATAAATCCTGCACCACTGGTTTGGCAGATTTTGTCTGTGAGGATAGCTTAACAAGTGCCGTAATCTGGTTGATTATCAGCGCGTTAAGCTGTTCTCACGGGGGAAATCCGCCAAATCCGAAGGACGGGATTGGCGCTTCATCTCAACGGCTTGGGGCGCTTGAAAATAGAACCACTATTTCCGGC
>JALSRG010000108.1 GCA_026984915.1 Marinosulfonomonas sp.
CGTGCCTTCAACTCATCCGGCCACCGCCGCTGCCCCTTCGGCATAGAAAATATCTCGGACGTCAGCCCTGACTCAGCCCATAGCTCAGGTGAATGCTCCATAAAAAAATCCTTCCAAGTATCAGAAAGGATCAATTCGCAGATTAGGCGTGGCAACGTAAGGTGGGCGAAAACCCCCAGCATATCAAAAAAGCTTTGCCGGTTGCTGTAGATGTATCCACCGGCTGTTCGGTCGCCGCCAGATGTGCCCCCTTGTCTTTGAGTGTTTGAACAATCATCTGGAGGTCGCTGAGTGAGCGGGCAAGGCGATCAATACGCATCACGACCAGTGTTTCGCCTGGATGGATGAAAGCGGGTTCTGTCACAAATTTGCCGGCCACTTCAATCCGGGGTGGGTCATGCAGGTTCTACAACGACGAAAGCCTTGCAGCCAGTATAACAATAACAATTGCAAGAACCACAGCGATGGCCTGCCAAAATGCTACTGTATTGCGTTGGGAGATGGGCACCTGCCCAATGCGCATAGTGCTTTTGGCTGGGGTGCGTAAATCCATGGTGAATTCCGACAGTGTTTCATAGCGTTTGAACGGGTCCGGCTGCACAGATTTTTTCAGAACCGCATCAATCCAATCGGGAATATGCGCCCCGTAGATTTGCGCACTAACGTATCGCAACCTATTTTGATGTGTCTTTGTCCTCACACGGGAAACCTGTGCCCCATAAGGCAACTTTCCAGTCAGCATCTGATACGTTATCACCCCCAGTGAAAAATAGTCCGAGGTTTTGCTGGGGGCCTCGTTCAGGAAATATTCGGGGGCAGTATATTGCATCGTGCCCGGAATATCGCTGCCCTGATCCGGCAGGCCGGTTTCCGACACACCGGCAACACGCACCGCGCCAAAATCGATGATTTTCACGGTGCCGTTCGTGTCGATCATGATATTTTCGGGCCGCAGATCCTGATGCAGCATTTCCTTGCGGTGCAGGGCACGCAGGCCTTTGGCGATCTGTTCGACAATTCCGCGCATGGTTTCCAGATCGCATTTCGGATTGTCGGTCATCCATTGGGCCAGCGTCTGGCCTTCGATATATTCGGTGATGGTGTAGATATAGTTGTGCGGCCGGTTCTGCGCTGTGGGTTTCAGCACATGGGCCGAGCGGACCCGCCTTGCGATCCAGTCCTCCATCATGAACCGCGCCAATGCCTGTTTGTCCTCGCGCAGGTCGATCGACGGGATTTTCAGCGCCGCCTTTTGCCCGGTTTCCATGTCCTGCACCAGATAGATATGGCTGCGGTGGTTGGCATGCAGTGGGCGCAGGATTTTGTAGCCTTCGAATTCCTGCCCGGCCTCGAGCAGCGGCGGGGCGGGCAGGGCTTCGGAGTGAGCCGCAATATCATCCGCATCCTGAGCAGGCAGGGTATCAACGCGCACGATCTGCACGGTCAGGTTATCGGCGCTGCCGTTGTCATAGGCGGTTTTGACGATCCGGCGCGCGGCCTTGTCCAGATCATCGGCATTGTCGCGGATCAGGCGGCTGACAGTTTTGGGGCTGATGTGTTCATAGACCCCGTCGGTGGCCAGCACGAACACATCACCCGTATTCAGCGGCAGGGCGCGGTAATCCACATCCACCGTCTGCGCCATACCGATGGCGCGGGCCAGATAGCTTTGGGCGCTGGAAACAACGGTGCGGTGGTCCTCGGTCAGCTGCTCCAGACTGTCGCCTTCCAGCCGGTAAATCCGGCTGTCGCCGATGTGGAACAGATGTGCCATATGCGATTTCAGCACCAGCGCGGCAAAGGTGCAGACATAGCCGCGATCCATATCATGGGCATGGATGCTGCGCCGGGTATCGGCAAACAGCCACGAATTGGCCGCCCTGATCACCCGTAAGGCCGAGGTTTTCACCGTCCATGTGTCCGAGGTGCAGTAGTAATCGGTCAGAAAGCTTTTGATCACGCTTTCGGCGGCAATGCGGCTGACCTTGGAGGAACTGATTCCGTCGGCAATGACCACAGAAATGCCTTTCAGCGACAGGGCAGGCTGAACGGGTATCAGGGCGCCAAAGAAATCCTGATTGATTTCCTTGCGCCCTGCTTCGGAACATTGCCCGAGGGATATGGTTAGCTCTTGTTGCAAGGTAAATGCCCCGCCGGATGTAGCGGGGCAGTCCTGTTATTCGGCCGGCACCGCAGCAGCGTTGCGTTTGGCCCCAGTGCGGACATGGGTTGAATAAAGTGTAAGGCCCACAAAGGTGATCCCGCCCACGATATTACCCAGAACTGTCGGGATTTCATTCCAGATCAGGTAATCAGAGATTGTAAATCCGCCGCCAAGCATCAGGCCCGAGGGGAACAGGAACATATTCACCACCGAATGCTCGAACCCCATGTAGAAGAATAGCATGATCGGCATCCACATGGCTATGGCCTTGCCCGAAACGCTGGTGGACATAAAGGCCGCAACCACACCGGTGGACACCATCCAGTTGCACATTATGCCCCGGATGAACAAGGTCAGCATACCGGATGCACCGTGCGCGGCGTAACCCAATGTGCGCCCTTCGCCGATCACCCCGATCTTCTGGCCGATCTTGTTGGGCTCCACATCAAAGCCATAGGTAAACACAATGGCCATGAAAAACGCCACCGTCAGCGCACCAGCGAAATTGCCGGTAAACACCAGCCCCCAGTTGCGCAGCATTCCACCAAGGGTTACGCCCGGGCGTTTGTCCATCAGGGCGAGAGGCACAAGGGTGAACACACCCGTTAACAGGTCGAACCCCAGCAGATATAACAACACAAACCCCACAGGGAACAGAATGGCCCCCGCCAGTGGTTGGCCGGTGTTCACATTGATACTGATCGAAAACGCCGCCGCCAGCGCCAGAATGGCCCCCGCCATGAAGGCGCGGATCAGGGTGTCGCGGGTGGACATGAACACCTTGGCGGCACCCGCATCGACCAGTTTGGTTACAAATTCGGTTGGTTGTAGATATGCCATGTTCGGCCCTTTCGGTTAAGCAGCGGAACGGGCCAGCAAACGCGCCCCGTCCAGCAAGATACGGCCCTGTTCGACCTTGATTTCATATGTATTGACGCGGCCCTTATCGGCGCCCTGCGCCATGCCGGTTTCCAGATCAATCACCCAGTTATGCAGCGGGCAGGTGACGGCATTGCCATGCACGATGCCCTCGGACAGCGGCCCTTTTTTGTGCGGGCAGGCGTCGTCGATTGCGAACACCCTGTCATCGCCGGTGCGGAACACCGCGACACATCCAAGGCGGGTTTTCACCACCCGCGCCCCGCGCGGCGGGATGTCCTCCAGCGCGGCAATATCGATCCAGTTGCTCATTGTGCAGCCTCCAGTGTCAGATCGGCCAGTGCCGCCCATTTGCGCGGCCTGTATTCGGGCTTGGCCTGTTCGGCCCAAGGATCCTTGCGGTAAACCGATTGGGAAATTTCGAAGCGTTCACACAGGGCGGCGCGGTTTTCTGCATCTTCGACCACCTGGCTGATCACCCAGTCCATCCCCACCTTGGCCACCCATTTATAGGGCCGGTCCAGATAGTCCGCGCTTTCGCGGTAAAGCTGGATGAAGGCCACGGCCAGATCGATCACCTCTTGTTCGGTTTCAACCGTCGCCAGCGCCTCGGTCTGCTTCAGCTCCATGCCCGCAGCCCCGGCGACCGACACCTGATAGCCGCTTTCCACACAGATCACGCCCAGATCCTTGCAGGTGGCCTCGGCGCAGTTGCGCGGGCAGCCGGACACGGCCAGCTTGACCTTGTGCGGCGTCCACGACCCCCAGAGGATTTTTTCCAGCTTGATGCCAAGGCCGGTGCTGTCCTGAGTGCCAAAGCGGCAGTGATCGGACCCGACACAGGTTTTCACCGTGCGCAGTCCCTTGGAATAGGCATGGCCCGAAACCAGACCGGCGCTGTTCAGATCGGCCCACATCGCCGGCAAATCCTCGCGCTCGACCCCCAACAGATCAATCCGCTGGCCGCCGGTGACGTGAATGGTCGGCACGTTGTATTTTTCCGCCGCATCGGCAATGGCACGCAATTCCTGCGGCGTGGTCATGCCGCCCCACATGCGGGGCACCACGGAATAGGTGCCGTCCTTTTGAATGTTGGCGTGGTTGCGTTCGTTCACGAAACGGCTTTGCAGGTCGTCGGCGTATTCCAGCGGCCACTCGGCAATCATGTAGTAATTCAGCGCCGGACGGCAGATGTGGCAGCCACAGGATGTTTTCCAGCCCATTTCTTGCATCACCGCCGGAATGGATTTCAGCGCCTGCGATTTGATCACGCGGCGGATGTCCTGATGGCTGTGGTCGGTGCAGCCGCATATCCCCGCTGGGGCGGGCGCCTGAAACTCATCACCCAGCGTACTGGCCAGCACCTGTTCCACCAGCCCCGTGCAATTGCCGCAAGAGGCCGAGGCCTTGGTTACGGCCCTGACGGCCCCCAGGTCGGCCGCCCCGTCATGGATCGCCTGCACGATGGTGCCTTTGCACACGCCGTTACAGCCGCAAATCTCGGCGCCGTCGGGCATGGCGGCGACCACCGCCAGCGGGTCCATCGCCTGCCCGCCCTGAAAGGCAGGGCCATAGATCAGCGTGTCGCGGATGGCGGAAATATCCTCGCTGGATTTCAGCATCTCGAAAAACCAGCCCGCATCCGTCGTGTCGCCATACATCACCACGCCGATAATCCGATCGTCTTTCAGGATCAGCCGCTTGTAAACACCGCGTGCGGGGTCGCGGAACACGATTTCCTCGCGGTCCGTCCCTTCGGAAAAATCCCCGACCGAAAACAGATCGACACCCGTGACCTTCAACTGGCAGGACACCACCGGCGCCTTGAACGCCGCCGCTGTGCCGGTCAGGGTTTTCGCCAGCACTTTGGCCATATCGAACAGCGGCGCGACAAGGCCGTAAACCACTTCGTCATGCTCGACACATTCGCCAAGGGCGTAAATATCCGCATCGCTGGTCTGCATCCTATCATCCACCCAGATGCCCCGCTCGACCCGCAGGCCCGCATCCACCGCCAGCCATGATTCCGGGCGGATGCCAGCGGCCATCACCACGATATCGGCCCCGAAGACCTGCCCGTCCTCCAGCAGCACCGCCTCGACATGCTCCTTGCCCAGAATGGCCTGCGTGTGGGCCTTGCAGACAATATTGATGCCGCGCCCTTCCAGTTCCTTTTGCAAAAGGTATCCGGCGGCGGGGTCCAGTTGACGCTCCATCAAATGATCCATCAGGTGCAGCACGGTCACATCCATGCCCTGTTCTTTTAGGGCGGCTGCGGCCTCCAGCCCCAGCAGACCTCCGCCGATCACCACGGCCTGCCCGTCCGGTTTGCCGGCGACCTCCAGCATGGCCTCGACATCGTCCAGATCGCGAAAGCCGACAACGCCGGGCAGATCATTGCCCTGCACCGGAATGAAAAACGAGGCCGAGCCGGTGGCGATCACCAGCTTGTCATAGGGTGTCACCCCGCCGGGGCTGACCACCTGTTTTGCCTTGCGATCAATTTTCACCACCGGCTCGCCGAAACGGCAGGTCACTCCGTTGTCGCGATACCAACCGGCGTCATGGGTGATGATTTCGCGGAATTCCTTTTCACCGGCCAGAACCGGCGACAGCATGATCCGGTTGTAATTGCCGCGCGGTTCGGCGCCAAAAAGGGTGACGTCATAGGCATCGGGATCAATCGCGAACAGCTCTTCCAGCATCCGCCCCGATGCCATTCCCGCCCCGATCACAACCAGCTTTTGCGCCATGTCACAGCATTCCTTTTCATGAATATGAATCACTTGAAACAGTCATACGGCTTGAATGTGTTGCTGTCTGTTGCTAAGAAATCAGGAACCTGTTGCAAAAAACGCAACGCCTTAGGCGGGCCACCCCATGCGTCACCAGCAAGTGCTGAAATACATCGAGAAAATCGCCCGCACCGGCAGTTTGCGCAGCGCGGCCGAGGAACTGGGGATCACCCCGTCGGCCCTGAACCGCCGGATTCTGGGGGTCGAGGAGGAACTGGGCGTCGAAATCTTCGAGCGCCACCCCGCCGGTCTGCGCCCCAATATCGCCGGTGAAATCCTGCTGGAACATATCCGCGACCAGCTGGCCGATATGGAACGGGTGAGATCGCGCATCGCCGATCTGTCGGGCATGCGCGCCGGCCACATCAACATCGCCACCACCCGCGAGGTGGTGGCCTATTTCCTGCCCGACCTGATCAAACAGCACCTGACCGAATTCCCCGCCGTGACCTTCGGCGTCAACCTGCATGAACGCGGCGAGGCCGAGAATTCATTGCAGGACAACAGCAACGATATCGCAATCGTGTTCGAACCGATGCACATGCAGGACATGCAGACGGTATACGCCGGACCGCAGGAAATGTTCGTGGTGATGTCGCAAGATCACCCGCTGGCGGGGCGCGAGAACCTGCATATCTATGACTGCACCGATTTCCCGCTGCTGCTGCCCAAACGCCCCGAAGGCATCCGGCAGGTGCTGGACGAAGTCGCGGCCAAGGTGGGGGTGCCACTGGAACCGGCGGTGGAATCCAACAGTCTGGACCTGTTGCGGCTGATGTCGCAGGACAGCCTTGCGCTCAGCTTTTGTCTGGCGATCAACCTGCGTCCCGATCTGGACAAGGCACGGCTGGTGTCGGTGCCGCTGCACCCCGGCGGAGTTCCGGCGGGTGTTTTGACGGCTGGATATTTAAAGGGTCGCACGCTGCCCGTCGCTGCCGCGCGGTTTCTGGAAACCGTAAACAAAGAGCTCTCGGTGCGGTTTTCCTTGTAACATGCTACACCGTTATTCCATTTGCCTGTACCTCGTATGTAACAATTGCCACTCACACTTGTGCCAATCGAACAGGGATGCCTCACATCGTTCTTGATGCGCACAGCGATGGGTTCAGGTGTCCGCGCAGATCAGCTGATCCGGTATCACTTGCGCGGGCAGGGGGGTGTGGCTCACTATTTTCGTCTGGAATGGCCGCTTCCATTTGCCGCCAGCTGTCTGGCCTCCAAACGTCCGCTGATTGAATGTTGCCAGAAATGCAATTGTTTCGTACGCAGGACAGACTGCGCCATATATTGCGCTCAGATGGCCATACTACTTTACACCGCTTGACAGCCGGCTGGGGTAATCACCCCATTTTTTGATGGGGTCCGCTTCTTGTAGTGACCCGCCAAGCTGAAAAGAGTCGATCAACAGGCATGGCTTACATGGGTTCTAGAGCGCATCGCAGACCACAAAACCAACAGGCTGGACGAGCTGATGCCGTGGAATTAATCTCGAAGCGTAGG
>JALSRG010000109.1 GCA_026984915.1 Marinosulfonomonas sp.
GTTGGATAGCTGCGCGGGAACCGTCGTTGTGTGCAAGATACCGTCGCGGTGGACGTTTGTACCCGGATCATAGCAGGCGATTTCACCAGAAAGCCCCCGCGCGCCGATCACCGAGATTTCCTGGCTGAACGTGACAAACCCTTCGAGAATGGCCGGGGTGTTGGCAATCAGGGTTTCGGCGTCTTTGGTCGCGCCGGGATCAGCAATACGCACCTGCCCCTTGCCATCATAGCCAAAGCGCCGGGTTTTCAGGATCGCCGGCGTGCCGGTTCCGCGCAAGGCGGCGGGCAAATCCCCGGCCGTGTCAACGGGTAGAAAAGGCGCTAGTGAAAGCCCCAGCGATTGCAGAAAGTTCTTTTCGCTCAGCCGGTCCTGTGACACGGACAATGCGCGACGGTTCGGGCGGATCGGGCGGCGCATTTCCAGCAGATCAAGGGCAGCAGTGGGAATATTTTCGAATTCATAGGTGATCACATCGACCGCATCAGCAAAGGCAAACAATGCGTCGGTATCATCATAAGCGGCGGTTGTGACGGCGGTTGCCACATGCGACGCCGGACAGGCATCTGCGGGGTCGTAAATGTGGGTGTGCAGCCCAAGATCAGCCGCCGCCATGGCCAGCATGCGGCCCAGTTGGCCACCACCGAGGATGCCGATTGTGGCACCGATGGGCAGCGGATCAGTCATCTTGCGGGCGCGGCGGAATGGAATCGGACAGGGCCTTGCGCCAGCGATCCAGCCGGTCGGCCAGTTCCGCATCATTCAGCGCAAGAATTCCGGCCGCGAGTAGCCCTGCATTGGCTGCCCCGGCCGCACCGATGGCCATGGTTGCCACCGGAAATCCCTTTGGCATCTGCACGATCGAATAGAGACTGTCGACACCGGACAGGGCACGCGTTTGCACCGGCACGCCAATCACCGGCAGGCGGGTTTTGCTGGCCATCATTCCGGGCAGATGGGCCGCCCCCCCGGCGCCGGCGATGATAACCTGCAATCCGCGCGAGACGGCTGATTTCCCATAGTCCCACAGCCGGTCGGGTGTGCGGTGGGCCGAAACAATCTGCACGTCATGCCGCACGTCGAGTTCGTCCAGAATTTCAGAGGCTTGCCGCATGGTTTCCCAGTCGGACTGGCTGCCCATGATTATCCCGACCCTGACCTGTTTCATCGTGTTTCCTCTGGCTGTGCATGCGCACTATAATGATCGGCATCAATCAGGCAATGATGTCTGGCGTCAGTTCATCTTCTATTCTGGTGATCTGGTCTTTCAGATGCAGCTTTTGCCGCTTCAGGCGCTTGATTGTCAACGGGTCGCCGCGCCGGGTGATTTCAAGGGCGTGAATGGCTTCATCCAGATCACGGTGTTCCTGGCGCAGAACCTCGAGTTCTATGCGCAGAACCTCCTCATGTGACATTTCGTTGGGTGTCTCCATGCCCGCTATGACCCTTTCGACTCGGCTTGTCAGGACAGCGCCCTGTAAATAGCGGAAAATCCGGACTGCGCCTAGGGCGTAGACCTATAAACCCTGC